>DATNMV010000232.1:0-9230 GCA_035602175.1 Allostellaceae bacterium | reverse complement strand
AATTTGTGCCGCGAAATCCTCTTGTGCGCGAGCGTCTTACGCACGCGCGCACCCACCGGCGTCATCTGTTCCTCGATGTACTGCGCGATATGATCGACCGCGGCGCGGTAGAGCCCTTCCTTGCCGCCGAAATGGTATTGGATCGCGGGCAGGTTGACCCCGGCGCGCTCGGCCAAAAGCCGCGTGCTGGCGCCTTCGAATCCCAACTCGCCGAACGCCGCGATCGCGGTCTCGATCAGCCGGCGGCGCGTCTCCACGCTGCGCGGAAAGGAGCCGTGCGGGCGGTACCGCGCCGGTTCTTCGTCAATCGCGGGTCTCATGGCCTCTCACTGCGCGCGCCATTCCGGCGCTTATATTTCCTCTCGCGCCATTCGGGCGCAGAGCAACAAACGGCCAGATTATATCATTCGATAGATATTGTCAAAGGCGCGACTTCCGCGCCCCGGGAATGGCTGCCTTGCGCCTGCTTTGCCTCTTTCGCCGGTGCGGGTTTTGTGTTTGGCTCGCTGTCCCGCCATGAAAAGCAAATCCAAAAAGCCCGATACCCTTCTTGCCCATGCCGGCCGCGACCCAGCCGGAAATTTCGGCGTGGTTAACCCGCCGGTCTATCACGCCTCGACCATCATCCATCAGAGCGTGGCCGAGCTCGAAAAGGCGCAGAAGAACCGTTATGGCGTGGACCAGGTGGTTTACGGCCGCTACGGCACGCCCACCACCTTCGCGCTGGAACAGGCGGTGGCGGCGCTCGAAGGCGGCCCGCGCGCGATCGCCCATTGCTCCGGCGCCGCGGCTTGTTATTCCGCCCTCCTCGCTTTCGTCAAGGCGGGCGATCATGTGCTGGTGACGGATTCCGTTTATGGCCCGGTGCGGGCCTTCTGCAACAATTTCCTGGCGCGCTTCGGCGTCGAAACGACGTTTTATGATCCGACCCTGGGCCAGGGCATCGAGAAGCTTTTCAAGCCCAACACCAAGCTCCTCTACATGGAAAGCCCGGGCTCGCTCACCTTCGAGGTACAGGATGTGAAGGCGTTGGTCGTGGCCGCCAAGTCGAGGGGCATCAAGACCGCCCTCGACAACACCTGGGCGGCGCCGCTGTTCTTCAAGCCGCTGGCGCTGGGTGTCGATGTCGAAATCATCGCCGGCACCAAATACATCGTCGGCCACAGCGACGCCATGATGGGGCTGGTGGTTTCGACCGATGACAGCTTCCTGCCGCTGCGCGAGGCGGCGACCCAGATGGGCAATCATGCCGCACCCGACGATTGTTACCTGGCGCTGCGCGGGCTTCGCACCGCCGGGGTGCGGTTGCGCCAGCATGAAAAGACCGCGCTCGAGCTTGCGCGCTGGCTGGAGAAACGGAAAGAGGTCGAGCGCGTGCTGCACCCGGCCTTGGCATCCCATCCCGGTCACGATCTTTGGCGGCGCGATTTCACCGGCTCCTCCGGCCTGTTCAGCTTCATCCTGAAGCACGGCACGCCCAAGCGCGCGGTCGACGCCATGCTCGACGGCATGGAGCTTTACGGCATGGGATTCTCCTGGGGCGGTTTCGAGAGTCTGCTGGTGCCGGTTTTCCCCGAGCATTTGCGCAGCGCGGTGAAGTGGCAATCGGGCCCGGTGCTGAGGCTTCATGCCGGGCTTGAAGATTTGGACGACTTGATCGCCGACCTCGAAGCCGGCTTCAAGCGCCTCGCCGCCTCCTGACGCCGCTCGCCTCCACCGTCTCTCCACGTTATATATAACCGGATATAACAAACGCCCCGGCGTGGGGAACGAGGCAGAGGATGCTGACGCCGCTCGAAAGCGAGGCCCTGCTGTTGAGCCTACGCGTCGGGCTGGTCAGCGTCGTCTTCAGCCTGCCCGTGGGATTGGCCGTCGCCTGGCTGCTGGCGCGGTGCGACTTCGCCGGCAAGACCCTGCTCAATGGTCTGATCCACCTGCCGCTGGTGTTGCCGCCGGTGGTGGTGGGATTCGCGCTTTTGGTGCTGTTCGGCAGGAACGGCGCCGTGGGATCCTGGCTCTACCAGGTTTTCGGCATCACCTTCGCTTTCGACTGGAAAGGCGCGGCGCTGGCCTCGGCGGTGATGGCCTTTCCGCTGATGGTGCGCGCCATGCGGCTCTCGCTGGAGAATGTCGACCGGCGGCTTGAAGCCGCGGCACGCACGCTTGGCGCCGGACGGCCGAGAGTCTTCGCCACGATTACCCTGCCGCTGATGTCGCCCGGAATATTGACCGGCGCCATCCTGGCCTTCGCGCGCAGCGTCGGCGAATTCGGCGCCACCATCACCTTCGTCTCCAATATCCCCGGCGAAACCCGGACATTGCCGCTGGCGCTTTATACCTTGACCCAGGTACCGGGCGGCGACCAAGCCGCTTGGCGTTTGACCGCGATCTCGGTCGCGCTGGCGATGGCGGCGCTGATCGCTTCCGAACTGGTGGCACGCCGGCTTGACCGCCGCATCCGGGGCGCGGGATGAGCGCCGAAATCGAGCTCGATATCGAGAAGCGCCTGGGCGAATTCCATCTCGCGGCGCGCCTCGCCGCGCCGGCCTCGGGCATCACCGCCCTCTTCGGCCGCTCGGGCGCGGGCAAGACTTCCATCGTCAACGCGCTCGCCGGATTGCTCAGGCCCGATCGCGGCAGGATCGCGGTCGGCGGCGAGACCTTGTTCGATTCCGAGCGCGGCATCGATTTGCCGCCCGAGCGCCGCCGCCTCGGCTACATCTTCCAGGAACATCGCCTGTTCCCGCATTACACGGTCAAGGGCAATTTGCTCTATGGCGGCAAGGGCGGCGCCAAGAATGGAGAGGCCATTTCCTTCGACGCCGTGGTCGCCCTCCTCGACATCGAGAACCTGCTGGCGCGCCGTGTCGCCGAGCTATCGGGCGGCGAGAAGCAGCGCGTCGCCATCGGCCGCGCGCTCCTGGCCTCGCCGCGTCTCCTGCTCATGGACGAACCGTTGGCCGCGCTCGATGCCGCGCGCAAGGCCGAGATCCTGCCCTTCATCGCGCGTCTCAGAGACGAACTGCACCTGTCCATCATCTATGTCAGCCACGCGATGGAAGAGGTCGTGCGCCTGGCCGACACGCTGGCGCTGGTCGATGACGGGCGCATTGCCGCGATCGGCACGGTCGAGGAACTGACCAGCCGCATCGACCTGCGGCCCTTGACCGGACGTTTCGAGGCCGGTTCGGTTCTCTGCACCGTACTGCGCGGCCACGATGCACCCTATGGCCTGTCCGAACTGACTTTTCCGGGAGGCCGGTTGCGCGTGCCCCATTTGTCCTTGCCCTTGGGCACCGTGTTGCGCGTGCGCGTCCATGCCCGCGACGTGGTGCTGGCCAATGCCCCGGTTTCCGGCCTTTCCATCCGCAATGCCTTCGCCGGCAAGGTGATCGAGATTTCACCGGACCAAGGGCCGCTGGTCGATCTGAGAATAGACATCGGCACCCCGGCCGAGCCGGTCATGCTGTGGGCTCGCATCACAAATCGGGCGCTGCACGATCTCAAATTGCAGCTCGGCAGCCCGGTCCACGCCCTGGTCAAGACCGTGGCGCTCGACCGCCCCAGCCCGGGCCGCCGCGAGACCGAAACCGAGGCTTCGTAAGGCCCTCAGAATCTTACTCAAACGTTAACAACGCTTAAAATACCGGGAAATTACCTTCTGAATTCTGCTAGATCGTAAGATACAGTCAACGTATTCATGCCATATTTTAGCGACCGAGAGCCTTAACGCGATCTCGAAAATCTTTGGGATGATTGTTGGCAGGGGATGTTATGAGCAAGCCGGTGTTCGACGAGAACTGGCCTGATCCGGAAACTCTCTGGCGCATGCGGCAGCAATTCGAGCGCGACGAGCGCGCCTCGCAGGAGCGGCGCGTGCACGAGCGCAAGAACGTGTACTGGGCTGCCCGGCTGGTGTTGCCCGAGGGCGCCTATAACTGCACGGTCTATGATCTGTCGCTCGGCGGCGCCCGCGTCCGGCTGGTGGCCGAACTGAATAAATTCCAGCGCGTACGACTCGACTTCGACAAGCTCGCTCCGCTCAATGCCGACGTGGTCTGGCTCGGCATCGGCATGGTCGGCATCCGCTTTACCGACGATCCCGCCTATGTCTCGCGTGTCCTCAGCCCGCTTATGGTCGGCGGCGCCAGCGGCACGATCTCCGGCTGAACGACACGCCTTTCCGATTCTCTGCTAGCATCGGCGGATGGCGAAGCTGACCATCCGCATCGATCTGTCGCCGTCCCGCGCCGTGGGTCCCGGCAAGATCCGCCTGCTGGAATTGATCGGCGAGACCGGTTCGATCTCCGCCGCCGGCCGCGCCATGAAAATGTCCTACCGCCGCGCGTGGCTGCTGGCGGATGAATTGAACCGCCTGTTCAAGGAGCGCGTGATCGCCGCCAGCCCCGGCGGCAAGGAAGGCGGCGGGGCGCGGCTGACGCCCTTCGGCCGTCGCCTGGTGCGGCATTACCGCGACATGGAAAAGAAGACCCACCGCGTGCTGGCGAAACACCTCGCCGCCTTCGACGCCGCCGGCCGCTCCCGCTGAGCTTTCTCCGCTTGCCGCCGCCGCGGATTTAGCACACCATGGCGTTATATCCATTTGGATATAAATAACGCGGAGGGCTTCAACATGCGGATGGCTTGGCGGATTTTCCTGATGGCGGCACTGGCCGTGCTGCCCGCTTTGGCGCCGGAGCACGCCACGGCACAAGACAAGCCCGTGCTGGTCTTCGCTGCCGCCAGCCTCAAGAACGCGCTCGACGACATTTCCGCGCAATACCAGCATGACACCGGAAAATCCGCGAGCATTTCCTATGCCGCCAGCTCCGCCCTCGCCAAGCAGATCGAGGCCGGCGCCCCGGCCGACATCTTCATCTCCGCCGATCTCGACTGGATGGATTATCTCGCGGGCAAAAACCTGATCCAGGCGAATAGCCGCAAGACCCTGCTCGGCAACAAGCTGGTGCTGATCGCGCCCGTGAAAAGCGCCCACCCGGTCAAAATCAAGCCGGGATTCCCGATCGCCAAGCTGCTCAAGGGCGGCCGGCTTGCCTTGGCCGATCCCGATTCCGTGCCGGCTGGCAAATACGCCAAGGCGGCGCTGCAAAATCTCGGCGTCTGGGATTCAGTCGCAAATTCGCTCGCGCCGGGCGAAAACGTGCGCGCGACCCTGGCGCTGGTGGCGCGCGGCGAGGCGCCCCTGGGCATCGTCTACAAGACCGATGCGGCGGCCGAGCCCGCCGTCAAGATCGTCGGAATCTTTCCCGAGAACAGCCATCCGCCGGTGGTCTATCCCATCGCGCTCACGGCATCCTCGGCCAATCCGGACGCGGCCGCGTTCCTGGCTTATACCGAATCCGCCAAGGCCAAGCCGCTGTTCCGGAAACAGGGCTTCACCGTGCTGCCTTAGCCGTAAAGGTCTTTGGCGCGTTTCTCGAAGGCCGAGACCATGCGCTTCACCGCCTCGTTGAACAGCGCCGCGATGACGCCTTGCAGCATGCGCGAGCGGAATTCAAAATCGACGTAGAAATCGACCAGGCAGCCGCCGGGCTGACGCTCGAACAGCCAGTGATTCTTGAGATACTTGAACGGGCCTTCGGCGTATTCGACGTCGATGCGGTCCGGCCTATTCAAAGTCACGCGGGAGGTAAACTTCTCGCGCACCATGCGCCAACCGATCAGCAGATCGCCGAGGATGACGTTGTCGCGGCGCTCGCGGATGCGCGCGCCGACGCACCAGGGCAGGAATTCGGGATAACGCTCGATATCGGCGACGAGATCGAACACCTGCTCCGGCGTATAGGGCAGGAAGCGCTTCTCGGCGTGGGTGGGCATCGCGCTAGATCGGCGTGCGGGCGAGCTTGGCTTCGCGCGCGACGCGCAGTTGCTCGAAATCCTCGCCGGCGAAATAGGAGGAACGCGTCAGCGGCGATGCCGAAACCATCAGGAATCCCTTGGCGAAGGCTTGCGCTTTGTACTCGGCGAACTCGGCGGGATCGACAAAGCGCATCACCGCGTGGTGCTTGGGTGTGGGCTGGAGATACTGGCCTATGGTCAAGAAATCCACTTCGGCCGCGCGCAGATCGTCCATCAAACCGAGCACCTCGACCATCTCCTCGCCCAGCCCCACCATCATGCCGGATTTGGTGAACATGGCCGGGTCGAGTTGCTTGACCCGCGCCAGCAGTTCGAGCGAGGCCCGGTAGCGCGCGCCCGGGCGGACTTCCCGGTAGAGCCGCGATACGGTTTCGAGATTGTGGTTGTAGACATCGGGCCTAGCCGCCACGACATCCTCGATCGCGCCCGGCTTTTTGAGGAAATCGGGCGTCAGCACCTCGATGGTGGTCGCGGGCGCGGCTTTGCGGATGGCCAGGATGGTACGCACGAAATGCCCCGCCCCGCCGTCGTCCAGATCGTCGCGGTCGACCGAGGTCACCACGATGTGGTTGAGGCCAAGCTTGGCCACCGCCTCGCCGACATGTTCGGGCTCGTGCGGATCGACGGCGCCGGGCCGGCCGGTGGCGACGTTGCAGAAGGAACAGGCGCGCGTGCAAACCGCGCCCAAGATCATCACCGTGGCGTGTTTTTGCGCCCAGCATTCGCCGATATTGGGACAGGCCGCTTCCTCGCACACGGTGTTGAGCTTCAACGCGCGCATGAGATCGCGCGTCTCGCGATAGGCCGGCGATTGCGGCGCCTTGACGCGCAGCCATGCGGGTTTGGGCGGCGAAAGCTGGTCGGGCTTATGCGCCTTTTCGGGGTGGCGGAGCGCGGGGTTGACGGCCATCGCCTTAAATGTGGATCGCCCGCTTATAGGCTTCAAGCACCGCCTCGTGCATGGTCTCGCTCAAGGTCGGGTGCGGGAAAATGGTCTCGATCAGCTCCTGCTCGGTGCTTTCGAGCGTCTTGGCGATGGCATAGCCCTGGATCAGCTCGGTCACCTCGGCGCCGATCATATGCGCGCCCAGCAACTCGCCGGTCTTGGCGTCGAACACGGTCTTGATCATGCCTTCGGGCTCGCCCAGGGCGATGGCTTTGCCGTTGCCGATATAAGGGAAATGGCCGACGCGGATCTCGCGGCCCGCCGCCTTGGCGGCCTTCTCGGTCAGGCCGACGCTGGCCACTTGCGGCATGCAATAGGTGCAGCCCGGCACGTTCAGGGTGTTGAGCGGATGCGCGGTCTTGAGGCCCGCAATATGCTCGACGCAGATCACGCCCTCGTGCATCGCCTTGTGCGCGAGCCAGGGCGGACCGACCACGTCGCCAATGGCGTAGACGCCGGGCTCGCCGGTGGCGAGCCATTGGTCGACGACGATATGCGTTTTCTCGACCTTCACCTTGGTGCCTTCGAGGCCCAGATTCTCGACATTGCCGACGATGCCGACCGCCAGCACGACGCGGTCGGCCTTGACCTCGAAGCTCTTGCCCTGGGATTCGACCGTCGCCACCACGTCGTTGGCGCCCTTGGCCAGATTCTTCACCGTGGCAAGGGTGTGGATTTTCATGCCCTGCTTCTCGAACGCCTTGCGCGCGAAGGCCGAGATCTCCTCGTCTTCCACCGGCAAAATCCGATCCAGCACTTCCACCACCGTCACCTCGGCGCCCATGCTGCGGTAGAAGCTGGCGAATTCGATGCCGATGGCGCCCGAGCCGATCACCAGCAGGGATTTGGGCATTTCCTTCGGGATCATCGCCTCCTTGTAGGTCCAGACCAGTTTGCCGTCGGGCTCGAGACCCGGCAGGGCGCGCGCCCGTGCGCCGCTGGCGATGATGATGTGCTTGGCGGAAAGATCGGCGCTGGTTTTGCCCGAAACCTTGACTTTGCCCTTGCCGGCCAGCGCGGCCGCGCCATCGAACACCGTGATCTTGTTCTTCTTCATCAAGTAACTGACGCCGGAGGAAAGTTGTCCCGCCACCTTGCGCGAGCGTTCGATCACCTTAGCGAAATCGAAGGCGATGTCCTTGGCCGAAAAGCCGAACTGGTCGAGGTGATGCAGCAGGTGATTGATCTCGGAGCAGCGCAGCAGCGCCTTGGTCGGGATGCAGCCCCAGTTCAGGCAGATGCCGCCCAGTTGCTCGCGTTCGACCACCGCGGTCTTCATGCCGAGCTGCGCCGCGCGGATGGCCGCGACGTAGCCGCCCGGGCCGCCGCCGATCACCACCGTGTCGAAGGATGTATCCGCCATTTTTCCTCTTTTCCTAGACCAGCAGCGCCGCCGGTTCCTCGATCAATTTCTTGAAGATCTGCAGCCATTGCGAGCCCTCCGCACCGTCGAGCACGCGGTGATCGCAGGCGAGCGTGCAGCTCATCACGGTCGCAATCGCGAGCTGGTCGTGCTTCACCACCGCGCGTTTCTCGCCCACGCCCACCGCCAGGATGCAGCTCTGCGGCGGGTTGATGACGGCGGTGAATTCGCGGATGCCGAACATGCCGAGATTGGAGATCGAGAAGGTGCCGCCCTGGAACTCGGTGAGCTTCAGTTTGCCGGCGCGCGCGCGTAATCCCAGATCCTTCATTTCAGCTGAGATGACGTCGACCTTCTTCTGGTCGGCGTTCTTGATAATCGGCGTGATCAGGCCGTCCTCGAGCGCCACCGCCACCGCGATGTCCACCTGGCCCCAGTGCAGGATGGCGTCGTCGCTGTAGGAGGCGTTGGCCTTGGGATATTGCTTCAGGGCGAGCGCCGCGGCGCGGATGACGAAATCGTTGACCGAGAGCTTCAGCCCTTTGGCGTCGGCCAGATCGGCCCGCGCCTTCATCAACGAATCGATCTCGCAATCCACCGTCAGGTAGTAATGCGGCACGTTGCGTTTGGATTCCGTCATGCGCTTGGCGATGACGCGGCGCATGTTGGTGTGCGGCACTTCGGTGAAGGGGATGTTCCCCGCCTCGGCCACGATCTTCGCCTTGGGATATGTGATCTCCGCCGGGGCCGCCGGGCCGCGCGTCATCGCCGCCTCGACATCGGCCTTGACGATGCGGCCATGCGGGCCGCTGCCGGCGAGGCGCGACAAGTCGATGTTCGATCTCTCGGCCAGGCGCCGCGCCAGCGGGCTGACGAAGACACGGCGGGCGAAAGCTCCGCGCGGCGGCAGCGGGACTGCGGGTCGGGAAATAGGCGCGGGTGCGGGTCTTGACGCCGGCGTGACCGCCAAGGCCGGCGCCGCGGCCGGCGCGGCGGCGGGTATGGGCGCGGATTGCGCCGCGGGCGCGGCAGCCGCCGCTT
>DATNMV010000231.1:0-12759 GCA_035602175.1 Allostellaceae bacterium | reverse complement strand
GGCGGTGCTGGTCGCCTATGGCAGCGGCGCGCTGGGCGAAGGGCTGGCGCTGGTGGTGGCGACCCATCTGCTGTATTGCGCCACTTGCCGTGGCAAGGCGAGGGACGTCGAGGCGCTGGGCGGCGCGCTGCTCGAGGAATTGCCGCCGGCGGCGCTGGCGGAGGATGCCTATGCCAAGCTGCTGCCCCGCCTGGGCGCTGTCGAGGCGAAACCCGCCCCGCGGCGTCGCCCGCCGGCCAATGGCGGCTTTTCGCCGCCCGGCCCGCTCGGCGATTATCTCGGCGGCCATGTCAGCGAGAACGATTGGCGCCGAATCATGCCCGGCCTTAGCCGCGTGGCGGTTCTGCCGCGCGGCAAGATGGGCGCCAACGCCCAGCTGTTGCGGGTGTCGCCGGGCACGGCGCTGGCGCATCACGGGCATCGCGGGCTCGAGCTGACCGTGGTGTTGCAAGGCGGATATTCCGACGATCTCGGGCATTTCGGCGTCGGCGACGTGGCCGAGACCGACGATTCCATCCGCCACCGCCCGGTGGCCGATCCGGGCGCGGATTGCATCTGCCTCATCGCCACCTCGGGCCGGTTGCGCTTCAGCGGGCTGATCGGCCGGCTGATCCAGCCTTTCATCGGCATGTGATCTTGCGCGCCGCCTGGTTGCGCCTGGCGGGGCTGTTGCCGCTGCTGCTGGCGAGTGGCTGTTCCGCCGACCGCATCGTCGACGATCTCACCCCGCATGAGGGCTATCGCCTGATCGCCGATAGGCCCTATGGCGAGGGGCCGCGCCGCAAGCTCGACGTCTATCTGCCCGACCCGCCGGCGGACCATGCGCCGATGGTGGTGTTCTTCTACGGCGGCAATTGGCAGAGCGGCGACAAGGCGATCTACCGCTTCATCGGCCAGGCGCTGGCGTCGCGCGGCGTGGTGGCCGTGATCCCGGATTACCGGCTTTATCCCGAGGCGCGCTATGCGGACTTTCTCGCCGACGCGGCGGCGGCGGTTGCCTGGAGCGGCGACCACGCGGCAGAGCTGGGCGGCAATCCGGCGCGGCTTTTTCTCATGGGCCATTCGGCCGGCGCCTATATCGCCGCCATGCTGGCACTCGGCCGGCCCAAGATCGCGGGCATGATCGGCTTGTCCGGGCCTTACGATTTCCTGCCGTTGACCGATCCGGCGCTGCGGCGGATTTTCGCGCCGGAGAACGCGTGGCCTTCGACCCAACCGATATTCTATGCGCGCGGCGACGCGCCGCCCTTGCTGCTATTGACCGGCGACGACGACACGGTGGACCCGGGCAATACCGCGCGGCTGGCCGCGCGCATCCGCGGCCTGGGCGGCGATGTAAGCGAGAAACATTATCCGGGCGTCGGCCATTTGCAGATCATCGGCGCCATGGCCGCGCCCTTCCACTTCATCGCGCCGACGCTCGCGGATACGATCGGGTTCGTGGAAAAATCCCGCTAGCGAGAGAGATGCCGGGAAGCGCTTGAAACCGCTGCCGGCTATTTGCCGATAAAGCGGCTGGCCACCAGGATTGCTCCTATGCCGATCACCGACCAGAAGAGAATACCGGCGTTATAACTGCTGCCCGGAATGCAAAATTGGTTCGGCAACCCGATTGAACCGACAAGGTTGCAAATGTGCACGGACCACCAATGCATCGCTTGGTCGAGCATATCGGGTACTTCGCTTTTCCTTGGGTTCGGCCATTATAGCACAACCGGCGCGAGAAACACGCCCGACTCCCTTGCCGCGCCCCTTCCGCTTCGCGGAACGCGGCCTAAACGGCGCCTGACGTTGGAAGATTTCGCGCGCGCGGGCGTTGCTAAATAAATCTTTACTCTAATCGCAAGCCGGAAGCGGCAAGCCGAGCTACTCTATGTCGATGAGTTTGCGATAGCCGCAGACCATGCACACCCAATAATAATAGGTTCCGATCAAGCTGCCGGAATGCTTGCGAAATTCGAACGTGCGTTTTCTTTTGCACCGGTCGCAATGCAATTCCTCGGTTTCTCCCACGCGTTCTGTCTGATTGGCCATTCTCTCCTCAAGCGCCTCGGCGTCGTGTCGTCCATTCAATTAGCTTGGCGCAAATAGGTTACTATCCAGCGGTCATAATGCTGCCCATATTTTGGGCAATGCTAGCCATTCTACCATGAGATGGTTTTGCGCCGCGGCCAGGCCGGGCCCGGCGCTTTTCCGGATAACCGAGCCAAATCAAACCGCTAGCCGGGCGGGCCGAGTTGGCTCGGGCCTTGCACACTTTACCTGGGACCAAGAACACACCACCTGGGAGATGGGTCCGCGAGTGGAAGACGCCGCGACATTGCCGACAACCTACGCCCAGGCCTTCGACGAGACCGGCCTGCCGGGCGAATGCCTGCCGCAATACCGGCAGGTAAAGGTGTGGCTCGACAAAATGCCGCGCGATTTCCTGATGCTGAAGCGGCGCGAGGCCGAATTCCTGTTCCGCCGCACCGGCATCACCTTTGCCGTCTATAACGACGGCGGCGACCCCGAGCGGCTCATTCCGTTCGACATCATTCCGCGCATCATCCATCCCGCCGAATGGAAATTCCTGTCCCAGGGCCTGACGCAGCGGGTGAAGGCGCTCAACGCCTTCATCGACGACGTCTATCACGACCGCGAGATCATCCGCGCCGGCAAGGTGCCGGCCGAGCTGGTGCTGCTCAACGACGGCTTCCGCGCCGAGATGCAGGGCCTCGACACGCCGCGGCGCATCTACACCCACGTCTCGGGCATCGACATGGTACGGGTGGGACCGAACGATTTCTACGTGCTCGAGGACAATTGCCGCACGCCGTCAGGCGTCTCCTACATGCTGGAGAACCGCGAGGCGATGATGCGGCTTTTCCCCGATCTGTGCGCAAGTCACCGCATCGCACCGGTGTCGCATTATCCCGAAGAGCTGCTCGACACGCTGCGCTCGGTGGCGCCGCCCAACTGTCCGGGCGAGCCGGTGATCGCGCTCCTAACGCCGGGCGCGAACAACAGCGCCTATTACGAGCATTCCTTCCTCGCCGACGAGATGGGCATCGAGCTGGTCGAGGGCGCGGATCTGGTGGTCGAGGACAACATCGTCTACATGCGCACCACCGAAGGGCAGAAGCGCGTCGACGTGATCTATCGCCGCATCGACGACATCTTCTGCGATCCGTTGACCTTCCTGCCCGAATCCCTGGTCGGGACGCCCGGCCTGTTCAACGCCTATCGCATCGGCAACGTGACCCTGGCGAACGCGGTGGGCGCCGGCATCGCCGACGACAAGCAGGTTTATCCCTATGTGCCGGCGATGGTGCGGTTCTACCTGGGCGAGGAACCGATCCTGTCCAACGTGCCGACATATTCCTGCACCGACGAGAAGGATTTGCGCTACGTGCTCGACCATCTCGGCGAGCTGGTGGTGAAAGAGGCGCGCGGCGCCGGCGGCTACGGCATGATGGTGGGGCCGCACGCCACCAAGGCGGAGCGCGAGATTTTCCGCCTGAAGCTTCTCGCCAATCCGCACAACTACATCGCCCAGCCGACGCTGGCGCTCTCCACCTGCCCGACTTTCGTCGAGAACGGCATCGCGCCGCGCCACGTCGACCTGCGGCCCTTCGTGCTGTGCGGCAAGGAGACCCGCATCGTGCCCGGCGGCCTGACGCGCGTCGCGCTCAGGGACGGGTCGCTGGTGGTGAATTCGAGCCAGGGCGGCGGCACCAAGGACACTTGGGTGCTGGAAAGCCTGCCCGAAAACGGCGCCGATGCTAAGCCGAACCGCCGATAGCCTGTTCTGGCTCGCCCGCTATGTCGAGCGCGCCGAGAACGTGGCGCGCATCGTGCTGGTGGGCCACCGCATGGCCAGCATCGCGCAATCGCTCGGCAGTTTGGGCGACGAATGGCTTTCGACGCTGATCGCCACCGGCTGCGACCAGGATTTCTTCGAGAAATATTCCGAGGCCTCGTCCTCGGCGGTGATCGACTTCCTGGTGCGCGACCCGGACAATCCCTCGAGCGTGCTGAGCTGCCTCGAAACCGCGCGGCGCAACGCGCGCGCGGTGAGGACCGCGCTCACCGTCGACATGTGGAACGCGCTCAACGAGACCTGGCTCCGGGCGCGCGATTTCGCCTCCGAGACCGCGGCCAGCGACCAGGTATCGACGTTCCTCGAATGGGTGAAGGAACGCTCGCAGCTGTTCGACGGCGCCTATAACAGCACCATGCTCAGGAACGACGCGTTCTATTTCACCCGGCTCGGCACCTTCGTCGAGCGCAGCGACAACACCGCGCGCATCCTCGACGTCAAATACTACGTGCTGCTGCCGCAGGACGAGGGCGTGGGCGGCGCGCTCGACTATTACCAGTGGCAGTCGATCCTGCAATCGGTCTCGGCGCTCCGGAGCTATCACTGGGTCTATCAGGAGCGGTTGCAGCCCTGGCTGATCGCCGAGCTGATGATCCTCCGGCCGGAGATGCCGCGCTCGCTCTTCAGCTGCTATGAACAGATCACGCGCCAGCTCGATGCGATCGGCGACGCCTACGGCAAACGCGGTGAATGCCACCGCCTGGCGGGCGAAACCCATGCGCGGCTGCGCTACGGCCAGATCCAGCGGATCTTCCAGGGCGGCTTGCATGAGTTCTTGACCGAGTTCATCGATCGCTCGATCCTGCTCGGCGAAGAAATCACCAAGCTTTACCTCATCTGAAATCCCATGAACCGCCCATGAAACTTCAGGTACACCATCAGACGGCCTATCATTATTCGCAGCCGATCACCTATGCGATCCAGACGCTACGGCTGACGCCGCGGCCGCATGACGGGCTGGCGGTCAATTCCTGGCGGGTGCGCGGCGAGAGCCGCCATGAGCTGTCCGCCTTCGTCGACGGCTTCGGCAACCTTGCCCATTGCCACACCGTGAACCGGATTCACGACAGCGCCGTCATCACGGTGGAAGGCGAAGTCGAAACCCACGACACCGGTGGCGCGGTGCGCGGCGTGCAGGAGACCCTGCCGCCGCTGTTCTTCCTGCGCTGGACGCCGCTGACCTCGGTCAACAAGGAGATCGAGCAGCTGGCGGCTGACAACGCCAAGGGGCCGCAGCTGCTCGACCGGCTCGACGCGCTGATGGAGGCGGTGCGCGAACGGGTCGATTACCGCACCGGCGTCACCGACACCATGACGACCGCGGCCGAGGCGCTCGCCGCCGGCGGCGGCGTATGCCAGGACCACGCGCATCTGTTCATCTCGGCGGCGCGTTCGATCGGCATTCCGGCGCGCTACGTGGGCGGATATCTCTGGACCGGCAAAAGCGACCAGGAATACGAGGCGAGCCACGCCTGGGCCGAGGCCTATGCCGGCGAGCTCGGCTGGATCGGCTTCGATCCCTCGAATCGCACGCGGCCGACCGAGGCCTATATCCGCACCGCCATCGGGCTCGATTACTGGTCGGCGGCGCCGATCCGCGGCGTGTGGCGCGGCGAGGCGGACGAGGATCTCTCGGTCAAGGTGCGGGTGGCGCCGCCCGGCGAACAGCAATTGCGGGTGACGCCACCCGGCGGCGAACAGCAATAAGAATAGGCTATAAGAGAGGGACAACGGGGGAAGCGGATGACTTACTGCGTCGGGCTTTATCTCAAGGACGGGCTGGTAATGCTGTCGGACACCCGCACCAATGCGGGGATCGATAACATCTCGGTCTTTTCCAAGATGCACCTCTATCAGATTCCCGGCGAGCGCTTCATGGCGGTGATGACCTCGGGCAACCTCGCCATCTCGCAGGCGGTGGTGAACATGCTGCATGAAGGCCTCAACACCGGCGAGCGGATCGAGACGCTTTACACCGCGTCGAGCATGTTCCGCGCAGCACAACTGGTGGGCGACGCGGTGCGGCGCGTCTACCACGTCGACGGCCCAACGCTCGAGGCGCAGAACGTCAAGTTCGAGGTCTCGGTCATCCTCGGCGGGCAGATCCGCGGCCGCGGTATGCGGCTGTTCCAGATTTATTCCGCCGGCAATTTCATCGAGGCGACGCCCGACACCCCCTTCCTCCAGATCGGCGAAACCAAATACGGCAAGCCGATCCTCGACCGCGCGCTGCAATACGATACCGACCCGCGCGACGGGGTGAAGCTGGTGCTGGTGTCGATGGATTCGACGCTGCGAAGCAACCTGACCGTGGGCATGCCGATCGACCTGCTGGTCTACCGCCGCGACGACATGAAGCCCGAGGTCAAGCGCCGCATCGGCGAGGAAGATCCCTATTTCAAGATGATTCGTGAAGGCTGGTCCAAGGCGCTGCGCGACGCCTACCGCGCCTTCCCGCGGCCCGACTGGTTCTCGTAAGGGCCGCAGACCCGGCTTAGTGCACCAGCAAGAGCGGCAGCAGGCTGGCGGCGAGCAGCTCGCGCGTGGCGCCGCCGAAGAACATCTCGCGCCAGGGACCGCGGCCGTAGCCGCCCATCACCAGCAAATCCGCATCCGCTTCGCGCGCGGCGGAGAGCAGCTGTTGCCCCGCCCCCACCCCCGACACCGCCGGCACCAGGCGATGCCGCGCCGACACGCCGTGCCAGCCGAGATAGGCCACGGCCTCGGCCGCGTCCGAAGTTTTGGCGTCGCCGACACTGATGATGGTGACGGCGCGCGAAGCCGCCAGCAGCGGCAGCGCCGCCGCCAGCGCCCGCACCGCCTCGGGCGAGCCGTTCCAGCCGAGCGCGACGTTTTCGCCGAGCGTCTTGGCCGGCTTGGCCGGCGCCAGCAAAACCGGGCGACCGGAAACCAGCAGCGTCTGCTCGATCGCGTCGCTGTGCGGCTCGTCGACCACGCGATCGGAACGGCCCAGCACCGCGAAATCGAAGAAGCGCGCGCGGCGTGCCAACACCGTTGGCGCGTAGCCCGTCTCTTCGCGCCAAGCGCCCGAGGCGCCGGATTTGGGCGGCGTCGCCGCCGGAACGATGCCGTGACGCTGCAACGCCGCTTCGAACGCCGTCTTGGTCTTGCGCGCGGCGGCGGTCACGTCCGCGTTGAACTTGTCGATGAATTGGCCGGCGATCGGCATGCCGAAGCCGTCGCCTGCGGCCATGATCAGCTGCGCCGCGTCGGCGCGAACATGGAGACCCTCGACATGCGCCTCGAAGCGGCGGGCGAGCCGGCAAGCGGCATCGATGGCGCCGTCGCTGGCGCCACCGCCGCTGGCGGCGGCGAGAATGGTTCTAATAGTCATTGTCCTCCCTCCATGTCCGGATCGAATGGAACAGCGGAGTCGCGCGCATGCCCGGCATTGAACGCCCCGCTCTTATCAGACCACATCGTAGCCTGCCGGAATTAATTCAAGGCCGGGACGCGGCATGCGATACTTTGCCTCATAGCCGCAACCGGCGGAAGGCGCGGCCATGACCCGGCCCTATCCCACGGAATTCGACCGACCGGCCATGATCGGCGCCGGAGCGAGCCTGCGCATCCGGCCGGTCCGGCCCGAGGACGAACCCGGCCTGGTCGAATTGGTCGCGCGCATGACGCCGGAGGACCGCCGGCTGCGCTTTTTCACCCAGTGCAAGGAGCTGCCGCACGCGCTTGCCGCGCGTTTTGCCCGGATCGACTATGATCGGGAAATGGCGCTCCTCGCGACCCCGATGGACGACGATACCGTGCTCGGCGTTTCCCGATACGCCGCCGATGCCGATCTGCGGCGGGCCGAATTCGCGCTGGCGGTGCGCAGCGATTGGCACCATCGCGGCCTCGGCCATCTGCTGATGACGCGGCTGATCGAGGCGGCGAAAGCGCGCGGCATCGGCGCGCTCTACGGCGACGTGCTGCGCGAAAACGCGACCATGCTCGATCTGTGCCGCGAGATCGGCTTGACCGCGACGAACCATCCCGACGACCCGACCCTGCTGCGCCTGACGCTCGGCCTCTCCGGCCGGGGAGAGCACCGGCCGTGAAGAAAAAGGCCTACCGCCGGGAGCTGCTCAAGCTGCAGATCGAACTGGTCAAGCTGCAGCGCCACATCATCGCGCATGACGACCGCATCCTGGTGATTTTCGAGGGGCGCGACGCCGCCGGCAAGGACGGCACCATCAAGCGCATCACCGAGCACATGAGCCCGCGCGAAACCCGCGTGGTGGCGCTGGGACCGCCGTCGGACCGCGACGAGAGCGAGTGGTATTTCGAGCGCTATGTCCGGCATCTGCCGGCGGCGCGCGAAATGGTGCTGTTCAACCGCAGCTGGTACAACCGCGCCGGGGTGGAGCGCGTGATGGGATTCTGCAGCAAGGCGCAGACGCGCGAATTCCTCGACATGGTGCCGGGATTCGAGGCCATGCTGGCGCGTTCGGGCATGAGGCTCTTCAAATACTATCTCGACATTTCGCGCCGCGAGCAGAGGCGGCGGCTCGCGGCGCGCGCCAAGGACCCGCTCAAGCAGTGGAAGCTCAGCCCGGTCGACGCCAAGGCGACGAAGTATTGGGACGATTACAGCAAGGCGCGCAACCAGATGCTGGCGCGCACCCACACCGAAGCTGCGCCCTGGATCATCGTGCGCGCCGACGACAAGGAAACGGCGCAGCTGAACGTCATTCGCGATTTGTTGAGCCGGCTCGACTACAAGCACCGCGACAAGCGGCTGATCAAGCCCGACCGCGATATCGTGCGCGATTTCGATCCGACCCTGATCGAGACCGGGATGATCGCGCCCTAAAGAGCCTCAGGCCGCGGCGACGGCCCGGTTCTCGGCCGCCGGGCGCAGCACGCGCTCGGGCGGCAGCACGACGCGGATGATCGTGCCGTTGCCCTTGATGCTTTCGATGACGAGCCTGCCGCCATGCATCTCAACGAGCCGCTTGGCGAGCGGCAATCCCAGGCCGAGCCCTTCGTATTTCTTCGCCAGCGTGTTCTCGATCTGGCCGAAAGTCTCGAGCGCCAGCGTGATTTCCTGCGGCGACATGCCGATGCCGGTATCGGCGACGACGAAGGCGAACGGCGCGTCAACCGCCGCCTCGATCGAAACCGAAACCCGGCCGCCTTCGGGCGTGAATTTCACCGCATTCGACAGCAGGTTGATCAGGATCTGGCGCAACCGGAGGGCGTCGGCCTGCACATAGACCGCCTGCTCGGGCAGGTGCGTTTCGAGCACGATCTTCTTGCGCGCGATCTGATTCTGCACCGCCATCACGCTGACCCGGACGATTTCCGCCGGATCGACCGTCTCCTCGTCGAGCTCGGACTTTCCGGCCTCGATCTTGGAGACGTCGAGGACGTTGTTGATCAGCTCGAGCAGATGCTCGCCGGAAGTCCAGATGTCCTGCGCGTATTCGGCATAGCGCTTGGCCCCTTCCGGCCCCGTGCTCTGGTCCTTGATGATCTGGGAAAAGCCGATGATGGCGTTCAAGGGCGTGCGCAACTCGTGGCTCATATTGGCGAGGAACATCGATTTCGCCCGGTTGGCCGCCTCGGCGCGCTGCATGCTCGCCTTGAGTTCGGTATTCGCGTCGTGAAGCTTGACGCGCTCGTCCGCCAGCCGGATCTCGTGCGCGATGCGCTTACCGATCTCGCGGATGAGATACGCAGCGAGGCCGCCGAGCAGGATGGTCGCGGCAGCGGCCAGCCCTACGATCGTCCACGCATGGGCACGCGACGCGGCAAGTTCTCCCTCGTAATCCAGCCCCACGGTCACGACCAGCGGATATTTCGCCAGACGGCGGTAGCTGTAAATCCGCGTCATGTGGTCGATCGGGCCGGTGCGGACATAGGAGCCCATCCCGCCCTCGGGTATGTCCGAGGGGCGCGGATCGCCGCCGATAGATTGTCCGATTTCACTGAGACCGTCTGGGTGTTCCTGGGTAAATCGGGCGCGAATAACGTTGTCGAGGCCGGTCAATGTGATAACGCCGCGCGGACCGAAATCGACCGATTTGAACAGCGACGTGAAACTGGACGGCGGCAGCGAGAACACCAGCACGCCCATGAATTTTCCGTTCTTGTCCTCGAGGCGCCGGGAAATCTGGATGGTGACCTGTTTGGAGACGCGGCCCGTAACCGGCTTGCTGATGAACAGGCCCTTGAAATGGCCGTCGATATGGACGCGGAAATGCTCGCGGTCGCTGAGATCTATGGGTTGTGGGTTTGAGTCCAGGGTGGAGCCGATCAACCTGCCGTCGGCGCCGATGAAGGCGGCCTGGATGGTGCCGGCGGCGATCAGTGGTATCTCGCGCGCCCCTTGATAGAGATCGAAACGTCCGTTCTTTTCCTCAATCTGCCGGGCGACGATCTCCATCGTGCCGGCCACGGCGTCGAGCGTATGCTCGACCTCATCCTGGAAGGCGGCTGCGAAATTGATGGCGTCGTACTTGGCATCGTGGATATCCGCCTCGCGGCTCGAAACAATCGAGGCGGCAACCAGCGCCCACATGGCGAGGACGACGAAGCCGACGATGCCCGCGATACCCCATTTGAGGACGCGCGCGCGGCGGCGAAGATCGTCTTCGATGGTACAAGTCATGGATATGTCTCCCGGAAACAACACCCTGTTCCTTCGTCATTAAGGGGCGATTAAGAAATGGCCGCCGGGAGCTTCGACTGCGGGTAATTACCCATATGCCGCAAACGCATAACAGGCGCATCGGGCCGCCCGCCGGCCGCTCTGCGACGTGTTGGCCGCCAAAGGGAAGTTTGGTTAACGGCCGCTTGCGGCCGCGCGGCTCAGGCGTAGACCGGCTGCTTGCCGCGATCGAGCGCGTCGCCGCCAGCGGCTATGCCGTCGAGATAATTCTCCCAGACCAGCAGATTGACCCGGCAGGCGCGCACCGCCGCGTCGGCCATGCCGAGCTTCTCGGCGTGCTCGGCGATGGTGTTCCAGCCGAGATCGGAATGCACGATGTCGGCGGCTTCGTGCAGTTCGAAGAATTCAAGATCGAAATCCGTGAGCTTGAACAGCTTGCCCCAGCGCTGGCGTTCGAGTCCGAACCAGCCGTGCCGGCGCATGATGCCGTCGCCATAGCCGGGAATGTTCGTTCGCTCGGCGCAGGTATTGGCGACCATGCCTTCGAGCCAGGGGCGGTTAGACATCAGCGCCTCCCAGGCGAGCCAGGCCATCTGGGTCGAAGCCAGCAATTTCGCGGAATGGATGGCGGCGCGCTTCAAGCCGATCTTGAGGCCCAACTCCTCGAGGATGGCCCAATGCGGCCGGCCGCCGCCATGTTCGTGATCGGCGATCACCTCTTCGGAACAGGCGCCGATGATGCGCACGCGCACTTCCCAATCCGGGCAATTGGTGGCGACCCGCAGCTTCAAGACGGAATTGCGGTAGCGCGTGTTCTGCCGGTGTTGCAGCACGAACATCGCGGCGCGGCCGCTTGTCATCGGCTCGTGGAAGAAGCGGCAGCGGCGCACGAAATCGTCGACCGCCCGGTCGAGATGCGCGACCACCGAATTCGCCGCTTTGCGCGGTTGATGCCGTGCCTGTGCCATGCCCCGCCTCGTGGATGTACCGAAAACCGCCATAAGCTAGCGGCACCGGCGCGGGATTGAAAGACCGGCATGGCTGCGATTAGGCTACGGCCCGACGAAAACCGGGAGGAAAAGCGTGGCTGCCGCAAAACCGCCGTTCAAGGCCGACGTGGTCGGCAGCCTGTTGCGCCCGCGCGAGATCTTCGAAGCCCGCGCCAGGCGGGAAAAGGGTGAGATATCGCCCCCGGATTTGCGCGCGATCGAATCCCGGGCGGTATTGGACGCGGTTGCCTTGCAGAAAGGCGCCGGGCTCAAGGTCTGCACCGACGGCGAGTTCCACCGCCGCCACTGGTTCCTCGACTTCATCGAGAAGATCGACGGCGTCAAGATCAGCGGCGGCCTGCCGGTCAAGTTCCACAACGAGCAGGGCGAGGTCGAATTCGCGCCGCCGCGCATCGAGGTGCGCGGCAAGCTGGGGCGAAGCCGCGCGCTCGCGGCCGAGGATTTCAAGGACTTGAAGCCGGTGGCCGAGCGCGCCGGACTTTTGCCGAAGCAATCTATCCCTTCGCCCACCCTGGCGCATTTCCGCGGCGGCCGCGCCGCCATCGATAAAAAAGCCTATCCCGAGATGGACGAATTCTTCGCCGACCTGGCGCGGGTTTATCGCGAGGAGATCGCCGCGCTTTACGCGGCGGGCTGCCGCTACCTGCAGATCGACGAGACCAATCTGCCCTTCCTATGCGATCCCAAAATTCACGACCATGTGCGCAGCATCGGCGAGGATCCGGCCACGCTGCCGCGGCGCTATGCCCGGCTGCTCAACGACATGCTCAAGGACAAGTCCGCGGACATGGTCGCCTGCATGCATCTCTGCCGCGGCAACCACGCCAGCTCCTGGGTGGCGGATGGCGGCTACGATCCGGTGGCCGAGATCACCTTCGGCGAAATCAACCTCGACGCCTATTTCCTGGAATATGACAGCCCGCGCGCCGGCAGTTTCGCGCCCTTGCGGTATCTGAACCCGCACAAGGTCGCGGTGCTGGGACTGGTTACCACCAAGAAGCCGCAGCTCGAATCCAAGGACGAGCTGAAGCGGCGCATCGGCGAGGCGGCCAAGATCGTGCCCTTGGAGCGCCTGGCGCTTTCTCCGCAATGCGGCTTCGCCAGCACCATCGAGGGCAACAAGCTTTCTCTCGATGACGAGAAGCGCAAGCTTGAGTTGGTGGTCGAGACCGCGCGCGACGTGTGGGGCTAGGCGCTCCGCCGCCGCGGGCCGCGCCGATCAGACCCAGGGTTCCGGCTGCTGCAGCGCCAGGGTCACC
>DATNMV010000230.1:0-5516 GCA_035602175.1 Allostellaceae bacterium | reverse complement strand
GGTCAGTTTCATGGTCCCTCGCGCCATTGACCGGGACCGCCAGGAAACCGGCGGCCTATTTTTGCGGCGTGGCGGCAAACGCGGCTGGAGCCGGAATTGGCCGGGTTCGCGCGCGCCCAACGAGCAGTCGTATACAATCATTAAGGACCAAAGCGCATGCTATTCGCGCTATGATTGCAATCGCCTCCCAACGTTTGAAACGCCTGTTGAGCGACTGGGAGGATCGTCGGCGCGGGCGCGCATTTCCCAGCCGCGCGGATTTCTCGCCGTTCGATCTCCAATATATCCTGGGAAACGTGTCGCTGCTCGACGTCGCCTACGACCCGCTGCAATTCACCTATCGCCTCTACGCGACCAATCTCCGGGAACGGTTTGGCAAGGAGCTGACGGGAAAAAACGTCGACGACATATCATCACAGAACCACCTCAAACTGGCGAAGAAGCACTTTATCGAGGTCATCCGGGCGCGCGCCCCGATAGTCCATATACGCGATCACGAATTAATCGTCATAAACGCGCCCCATGATTGCGAAGTGCTGGTGCTGCCGCTGTCAAACGACGGCAAGACCATCGACATGCTGATGAGCGCCATGGTCTGGAACGCCGAATAGGGCGCGGCATATTTCTTTCTCACGCTCTTACGCGGCGCGGTGGGGAAACACGGCTCCGGGATAACGCCCATATCGGCGCGGCCATGCCATGGTCAGCCGCCGGGCGTCGCGTGATGCGCCACGCGCCGCGCCCAGGCCAGCAAACTCATCAGCAGCACCAGCAACGCCGTAGCGCTCAAAGCGAGCGAGGCGTGAATGCCGATCAGCGCGCCGCCGAAACCCACGGTGACGCCGCTGAAGGCGCGCGCGCCGTTGGCGAACATGTTGAAAAAGCCGATCACCCTGCCGCGGATATCGGCCGGCGCGTGCATCTGCACCAGGGTCTGCGCCATGGCGTTGAAGGACAGCTCGACGAATCCGGCGGCGAACAGGAAAGCCAGCGCCAGCGGATAGGCCGGCGCCAGCGCAAAGCCGCAGATCGCCACGCACCACGCCCCGCCCAGAACCAGCGCGGTGCGCGTATGCGCCCGCAACAGCCCGAAACTTTCGAGCGCGATTCCGGCGGTCAACGCGCCCGCCGCGTCCGCTCCCAGCAGCAGGCTGTAATAGAGACCGGCATTGCCGTGGCCGAAATCCTGCGCGAAGCCCGGCATCTGCGCCTGATAGGCGTTGCCGACCAGCAGCGCGGCGCCCCCCGCCAACGCGGTCATCAGCACGATGGTCGGGCGCGCGACGATCGCCCGCCAGGTCGCCAGGATGTCGGCCATGCCGCGCAAGGCCGCGCGCGGCGAGGCGTGCTGTCCGGTGCGGAAGCGCGGCCCGTAAGGCGCCTTCCACAGCCACAGCGTCAGCGGCAGATAGATCAGGATATTGGCGAAGATGCCGGCGATCGGCCCCAATCCCAGCAGAAGCGCGCTGCCCATGATCGGTCCGCACAGCCGCCCGAGCCAGATGCCGGTGGCGTTGAGCCGGACCGCGCTTTGCAGATCGGCCGGCCCGACGATGTCGTGGATCAGCAGCATCGACGAGGGAATCCACAGCACGCCGGCGAAACCGTGGAACACCAGGATGCCAGCCGCTTCCCAGGGCGTCAGCGTGTCGGTGAGGAAGAAAAACCCCCACGCCGCCGAGCAGAGCATGAAGATCAGCATGCCGCACTGGATGATGCGCCGCGGGTCGAAGCGGTCGGCGAGCGCGCCGCTATAGACCGCGAACAGCAGGAAGGGCAGCCAATGCGACACCACGGCGAAGCCCAGCAGCGCCGGCGAATGGAATTTCTGGTAGACGATCCAGTAGCTGATCACATGCTCGACATTGTCGGCCATCATCGCCACCCAGCCGCCGATGAAATAGGCGCGGAAGCCGGGATGGCGCAGCGCGGCAAAAGAGCGGTGTTCGGCCGCCGCCGCCAGCGGCGGCGCCGGAATCCCGGCCGTCATCTCAGGAGCCGCGGATCTCGCGCGTGGCGCGGTCGAGGATTTCGGCCAGGCGCTTCTGCTCGGCGCGCGGGGCGGCGTGCTTTTCGCGCAGCGCCATCTTGAGCGCGCGCCGCGCCGCCTTGAGTTCGGGCGCGGATTCCTCTTCCTCGCCGGCCTCGCCGCCGGAGAACGCCTCGCGCACCCGCTCCATCTTCTGGCCGATGCGCGTCAGGCGCTCCAGCATGGCGTCGGCCGCTTCGCGGTTCTTCTCGAGCTCGGCCTCGCCCTCGCCGGTGATGCGGTAAAGCCGCTTGGCGCCGTCGTCCTTGACGGTGGCGTGGCCCAGTTCTTCGAGATAAGTGAGCGCGGGATAGACCATGCCCGGGCTCGGCGCGTAGAAGCCGCCGGAGCGTTCTTCCAGCCCCTTGATAATCTCGTAGCCGTAGCGCGGTTTTTCCTTGAGCAGCGCGAGGATCAGCAGCTGCAGCCCGCCGGCGCCGAGCTTGCGCCCGGCGCGAAAGCCGCGCCCGCCGCCCATCGCTTCGCCGAAGCCGCCGCCGAAAGGCGCGAAGCCGAAATGCCGGCCTCCGCCCATGCCGTGGCGGTGCCCGCGCATGAAGCGCCGGCCGTGACGATGAAAGGGAGAGTCGATACCGTGGTGATGCATGATTTTCCTTGTTAGAGTGGTTATATCGTTAGACACATCGTACGATATATCTTACGATATAGTCTGTCAAGCGCAAAATGCACGATTGAAGCGCCGGATTCTCAAGCCGGGCGCGATCTGCTAGGCAAGGGCGGGAACCCGGGAGGACATCTCATGGCCGAGATCGACGGCGCGGCGCTCGACCGGCTCTTTGCCGTGATAGCGGCGCGCGCCCAGGCCGATCCGGCGCAGTCCTACACCGCGCAGCTGTTGCGCGAAGGCGCCGCCAAGATCGCCAAGAAGCTGATGGAAGAGGCGGCCGAAGCCGGCATCGAAGCGGTCAAGGGCGACCGCGCGCGGCTTGTCCAGGAAAGCGCCGATTTGCTCTATCATCTGCTGGTGCTGTGGGCCGATGCCGGAATCGCGCCGGCGGAGGTATGGCGGGCGCTCGAAGCGCGCCAGGGCCGCTCCGGCATCGCGGAAAAAAAATCCCGCGGCTCCTAAGCGCCGAGGTCTTGGAATAAGAGAGGGAGGGGGTCATGGCCGCCGCTTACGACCGCAACAACGTCTTCGCCAAAATCCTGCGCGGCGAGATTCCGTGCCAGAAAGTGTTCGAGGATGCGCATGTGCTGGCCTTCCGCGATATCAAGCCGCAGGCGCCGGTGCATGTGCTGGTGATCCCCAAGGGCGAATATGTTTCGTCCGACGATTTTTCCGCCAAGGCCAGCCCGGAGGAGATCGCGGCGCTGTTCCGCGCCGTGGGTAGCATCGCGCGCGAGCTCGGCATCGATAAAAGCGGCTACCGCATCCTCGCCAATCACGGCGCGGATTCCCATCAAGAGGTGCCGCATTTCCACATCCATATTTTCGGTGGCAAGTCGCTCGGCCGCATGTTGCCCAAGGAATAGCGACTCGAAGCGCAAAAAGGGCCCCCGGCCGCCGCCTCGAAGCTGCGCCGTAGAGGAATTATTAATCAGTGGATAAATCCGAAAACCCCAGGGAAAGGGCCGTTCTGCGGGCGCCGATTCGATGAAGTTTTAGGGGTTTTAGTGAAAAATTAACCGTAATCGCACCCTAATCGGGACCGCGAACGCCAAGGACCCATCGATGCCGGTTTTGCCCGCCGAGGCCCAACTCCACCCGTTGCTCGGGTCGCTGCTGCGTTATTGGAACGACCAGCGCGAAAACCGGATCATGCCGGCGCGCCCGGACATCGATCCGCTGGAGATGGGACCGAAACTGCTGCCCCATCTGCTGCTGTGCGACCTGCAGGACCGCGGCGCGCGGCTGCGCTACCGCCTGGTCGGAACCAACGTGGTGCGGCGCTGGGGCTTCGATCCCACCGGGCGGTATCTCGACGAGGCGATGGGCCCCTATTTCGCCTATCTCGCCGATCTGCTGCGCCAGCTCTTCGCCGAGCGCGCGCCCCTCCACGCCAGCTGCGCCTTCCGCTGGGGCGTCAACCGCGAGCTCGAGGCGAACCACCTGCTGCTGCCGCTGAGCAAGGGCGGAATCGATCCGGCGATCGCGCTGGTGGGACTGACCTTCCGGTCCGACGAGGTGTTTCCGCCGCAGATACGTTCGCTCAACGGCGTCGGCCGTTTCGAGCAGCGCGGCCGCGCCATCGTCGAGCCGAAGGACGAACACGCCGCGTCGCGTTCCGGCCGCAGCGTCGCCTGAACTTCGATTTGCTTGGCACGACGGTCGTGCCGTTCGTTTGGCTTCGCACGTCAGGTGCTGCGCGCGCGGCCTGTGCTACGCACCCTAGATTTCGATCTGCCCGCCCAGCTCGACCACGCGGTTCGAGGGGATGCGGAAGAACTCGGTGGCGTTCACCATCGTCGCCTGCATGAAGATGAACAGCTTCTTGCGCCAGCGCCAGAAATTGGGCGTGGCCGATCCCATCACCACCTTCTCGCGGCCGATGAAGAACGAGGTCTCCATCAGGTTGAACTTCAATCTCATTAAGCGAAGTTGAGCGAGAGTCCGCGGGATATTGGGCGTGTCCATGAAGCCGTAGCGCACCGTGACGGTGTGGAACTGGTGGTCGAGATTCTTGACCTCGAGCCGCTGATCTTCAGCGAAATGCGGCACATCGAGCGTCTCGATCTTCATCAGCACCACGCGTTCGTGCAGCACCTTGTTATGTTTGAGATTATGCAGCAGCGCCGCCGGCACCAGGTCGGTATTGGCGGTCATGAAGATCGCCGTGCCGGGCACGCGCTGGGGGTGGTCGGGCCTGATGCTCTTGAGGAAGATGTCCAAGGGCATGGCGGCCTCCGCCCGCCGCGCCGCCAGCAAGTCGCGCCCCTTCATCCAGGTCGCCATGACGATGAAGATGAACGCGGCAACCGCCAGAGGGAACCAGCCGCCTTCGACGAATTTGAGCAGATTGGCGGAGAAGAACAGCAGGTCGACAAACAGGAAAAACCCGAACAGCAGCGCCGCGCCCACCGGATTCCACTTGAGTACGCCCACGGTGTAGACAAACGCCAAAACGGTGGTGAGCGACATGGTGCCGGTGACGGCGATGCCGTAGGCGGAGCCGAGATTGTCCGAGCTGCGGAAACCCAGCACCAGCATGATCACAGCCACCAGCAGCGCCAGGTTGACGCGCGGCACGTAGATTTGGCCGATCTCGTCTTCCGAGGTATGGCGGATCTGCAGCCGCGGCAGATAACCCAGTTGCACCGCCTGGCGCGTCATCGAGAAGGCGCCCGAGATCACCGCCTGCGAGGCGATCACCGTCGCGCATCCCGCCAGCACCACCATCGGGTAAAGCGCCCAACCCGGCGCCAGCAGATAGAACGGGTTCTCCAGCGCCTCGGGCGAAGCCAGCAGCAGCGCGCCCTGGCCGAGATAGTTCAGCATCAGCGCCGGAAAGACGAAGGCGAGCCAGTC
>DATNMV010000229.1:0-3982 GCA_035602175.1 Allostellaceae bacterium | reverse complement strand
CCGGCCTGGCGATCGTGCTGGCGCGGCAGCTTCACGAGGACGAGGCGCTGCAGGTCTATCGCCGCGGCCTGAAACTACCCGATCCCTCGAGCGAGGCCTATGCGCAATATGTCCGGCTGAAGCAGAAAGTGTGCGACTGGCGCGAGCTCGACATCGAGCTCGACCAGGTGGCCGAGATCGTTCGCCGCGGCGGCAAGATATTGCCGTTTTTGCTGCTCGGCATGAGCGACGACCCCGGGCTTCAGCAACGCTGCGCCCGCATCTGGGCGGAGCAATTCGCCGTTCCGCCGGCCCGCCGACTGGGCCGCGCGCCGCGCCGAAGCGGCGGGCGGATGCGGATCGGCTTTCTCTCGGGCGATTTCCGCATCCATCCCATGGCCGCGCTGATGCCCGAGCTGTTCGAGCGTTTCGACCGCGCGCGCTGCGAAATCATCGGCTATTCCATCGGCCCCGACGACGGCAGCGCGTTGCGGCGGCGGCTGGAAAAATCCTTCGACCGGTTCGCCGATCTGCGCACGGCTTCGGACGAGGATGCGGCGCGGCGCATCGCCGCCGACGGCGTCGACATCCTGGTCGATCTGATGGGCTATACCGACCATGCGCGGCCGCGCATCCTGGCCTTCCGCCCGGCGCCGGTGCAGGCGGCCTATCTCTGCTACGCCGGCACTTTGGGCGCGGATTTCATCGACTATCTCCTGGCCGACGCGGTGGTGGTTCCGCCCGATCAACAGGCTTTCTACGACGAAAAGCTGGTTTACCTGCCGCATTGTTACCTCGCCAGCGACACCAGGCGGGAGATCGCGCCCGCGACGCCGGCGCGCGCGCAATGCGGCCTGCCTGATACGGGTTTCGTGTTCTGCTGCTTCAACAGCAGCTACAAGATTTCGCGCGCGATGTTCGACGTCTGGATGCGGCTGTTGCACGCTGTGCGCGGCAGCGTGCTGTGGCTGTTGGAAAGCAGCCCGCTGCAAACGGTCAATCTGCAACGCGAGGCGGCTTCACGCGGCATCGAGCCGTCGCGGCTGGTGTTCGCGCCGTGGCTGGACGGGCCCGAGCATCTGGCGCGCCAGCGCCTGGCCGATCTGTTCCTCGACACCTTGCCCTATAACGCGCACACCACCGGCAATGACGCGCTACTGGCGGGGCTGCCGGTGCTGACCTGCCTCGGACGCGGTTTCGCCGGACGGGTGGCGGCGAGCCAGCTGCGCGCGCTGGGAATTCCCGAGCTGGTGACGGAATCGCTCGCGGATTACGAGGCGGCGGCGCTGCGTTTGGCGCAAGCGCCCGAAGAGCTGGCGGCTTTGCGGCAAAGGGTGGAGGCGGGGCGGCGAACCGCGCCGCTCTTCGACATGGCGCGTCTCGCGCGCGACATCGAGGCGGCGTTTACGGAAATGCTGCGGCTTTACGACGCCGGCGAGGCGCCGCGCGGTTTTGCCGTGCCGCCGCGCGCGGAATGAACCGTCAGGCGCCTGGATAAGGCGGCTTGTGCCAGCCCTTGGGCGAGAGGGTGAATATCTCGTGGCCGGTCGCCGTCACGGCGACGGTGTGTTCGAACTGCGCCGATAGCGACTTGTCCTTGGTCACGGCGGTCCAGCCGTCGCCGAGAACCTTCACCTCCCAGCGCCCGGCATTAATCATCGGCTCGACGGTGAAGAACATGCCCTCGCGCAGCTCGAGGCCCTTGCCCGCGGCGCCGAAATGCAGAATCGAGGGCGCGTCGTGGAATATCCGGCCGATGCCGTGGCCGCAGAAATCGCGCACCACCGAAAACCGTTGCGCCTCGGCGAAGGACTGGATGGCATGGCCGATATCGCCCAGCCGCGCGCCGGGCTTCACCACCGCGATGCCCTTCATCATCGCTTCGTAAGTGACCTCGACCAGCTTCTTGGCCTTCACCGCCACCTTGTCGCCCAGGAGATACATGCGGCTGGTGTCGCCGTGCCAGCCGTCCAAAATCACGGTCACGTCGATGTTGAGGATGTCGCCCTCGTCGAGCACGCGCTCGCCAGGAATGCCGTGGCAGACCACGTGATTGACCGAGGTGCAGATGGATTTCGGAAAGCCGCGATAATTGAGCGGCGCCGGGATGGCGTGGTGGTCGAGGATGAAGTCGTGGCACAGCTTGTCGAGCTGGCCGGTGGTCACGCCCGGTTTCACATGGGGGGTGACGAAGTCCAGCACCTCGGCGGCGAGCTTGCCGGCCTTGCGCATGCCGGCGAAGCCTTCGGCCCCGTGCAGGCGGATGCGGCGCTCTTCGGGCACGGCGCGCTCGTTCAGGGATGATGTCGCGGGATCGGTCATATGGTGTTGAAATAGTCCCTTTAGTGGAGAGCCGCAAGGCCGCCCCCGCCGCCCGGCCGACATTGCCCGGGGCCGGGTTTGGGTCTAACAAATCCCCATGAACGCCGCTTCCGACAAGGTTTACACCGCCTGCGTGCTGATCATCGGCAACGAGATCCTGTCCGGCCGCACCCAGGACGAGAACCTGGCCTATATCGCCAAGGGCCTGGCGGAATCGGGCGTGGTGCTGAAGGAGGCGCGGGTGATCCCCGACGTCGAGGCGACCATCATCCGGCACGTGAACGAGTTGCGCGCCCAATACGATTACGTGTTCACCACCGGCGGCATCGGCCCGACCCATGACGACATCACATCGGAATGCGTGGCCAAGGCCTTCGGCGTCAAATGGACGCTCCATCCCGAGGCGCACAGGATTTTCCTGTCGCTTTACAAGCCCGATGACCTGAACGAGGCGCGGCTGCGCATGGCGCATACGCCCGAAGGCGCGTCGCTCATCGCCAATCCGGTGTCGCGCGCGCCCGGGTTCCAAATGGGCAATGTCTATGTCATGGCGGGGATTCCGCGCGTAATGCAGGCGATGTTCGAGAGCGTGCGGCCGACGCTCACCGGCGGGCCGCCGGTGCTGTCGCGCACGGTGGGCTGCGATTTGCCCGAAGGCGCGATCGCCAAGCGGCTGGGCGCGGTGCAGGCGCGTTACGGCGACGTCGATATCGGCTCCTACCCGTTCTACCGGCGCGGCATTTTCGGCACCAGCCTGGTGCTGCGCGGCCGCGCACCCGGCCGGCTCGACCAGGCCGCGCAGGAGGTGATGGCGATGGTGAAGGAACTGGGCGGTAACCCCACCCTCGAATAGCCCCGATTCGTGCTGCTAGGATGGTCGCGGGCCCGCGTGGCGGAATGGTAGACGCAACGGACTTAAAATCCGTGCCGGGAAACCGGAGTGTTGGTTCGAATCCAACCGCGGGCACCAGATAATAAGGCTGCCGCAAATAACACAGGATTTGTGTGATTACGCCGAGTCGGTCGGTAATCCGCGGGGCAGCGGCGGCAGTAGAATCGAATCACGCCCGGGCCGGCTAGGCCGGCAACGGCCACGCAAGAAATTTTATCCTTATATATAACATGAGGATATTTACTTATATATTTGATTATAAAAGAATTTATATAACACCCACAACCCGGCGCACTGGACAAGGATCAGAGTCTTATGGAAATATGACGCCTGTCCAGTTACTTATAGACGCGTTCCGCGGGGACGGGACGAGGGGACCGAAAAACCTGCCTCGCGGCCTCGGCCGCAGCTGAAAATCCCAGTTCGTTTCGTGGCTTGGATGGTTTTTGTTGGCCCCGGCGCGGGGACGGCCCTGAGTGTTATGACAGGCCCGGCGCCCGGGCCCGGGAGGAAATGAATGACGGCTCGCAAGAAACCGGTCAAAAAAATCGTGCTCGACAAGAAATTCGCGGCCAAAAAGGCCGTCATACCGGTCAAAAAATCCGCTCTTCCCGCCAAGCCGGCGCTGTCGGGGGCGAAGCCCGCCATGCCGGCGCGGCCGCTGCCGGGTCAGCTCGCCCGGCCGATGGCCCCGGCATCCGGCGGCGCCAAGCCGGCGGCCAAGGCGCCCTTCAAATCCGCCGCTTCGGGCGCCCGGCCGCCCGGTTCGCAAGGCGAGGTGGCGGCGCG
>DATNMV010000228.1:0-5342 GCA_035602175.1 Allostellaceae bacterium | reverse complement strand
CCTTCGATCCCAGGCGCCGCCACACCGAGCCCATTTCGAGCCCGATATAGCCGCCGCCCACCACCACCAGGCTTTCCGGAACGGAAGGCAGCGCCAGCGCGCCGGTCGATGAGACGATGCGCTTCTCGTCGATCTTGACCCCCGGCAGATCGGTGCTTTCCGAGCCGGTGGCGAGGATGATCGCCTTGCCGGCCGAGAGCGCGCGGCTACCGCCGGAATTGAGCGCGACCGCGACCGCGTTGCGCGCGGAAAGCTTGGCCGCGCCCTTGACGTATTCGACCTTGTTCTTGCGGAACAGGAATTCGACGCCCTTGGTGTTGTCCGACACCACCTTGTCCTTGCGCGCCAGCATGGTCGGCAGGTCGAGTTCGACGCCCTTGACCTTGACGCCGTGCTGGCCGAGGGCGTGTTGCGCCTCCTCGAACTTCTCTGAGGATTGCAGCAGCGCCTTCGAGGGAATGCAGCCGATATTGAGGCAGGTGCCGCCCGGCGCGTCGCGCTTGTCCACGCAGGCGACGCTCATGCCGAGCTGCGCCGCGCGGATGGCCGCGACATAACCGCCCGGCCCGGCGCCGATGACGATGACGTCGAAGGCGTCGGCCACGGTCAGACGCCGAACAGCAGGCGTTCGGGATCCTCGATGCACTCCTTGACGCGCACCAGGAAGGTCACCGCCTCGCGGCCGTCGACCAGGCGGTGATCGTAGCTGAGCGCCAGATACATCATCGGCCGGGCGACGATCTGATCGCCCACCACCACCGGCCGCTTCTGGATCTTGTGCATGCCGAGAATGGCGGATTGCGGCGGATTGAGGATCGGCGTCGACATCAGCGAGCCGTAGACGCCGCCATTGGTGATGGTGAAGGTGCCGCCCGACAGCTCCTCGAGCTTCAGCTTGCCGTCGCGCGCGCGGTGCCCGAGATCGGCGACGTGTTTTTCGATGTCGGCGAAGTCGAGCCGGTCGGCGTCGCGCAGCACCGGCACCACCAGGCCCTGGTCGGTGCCGACGGCCACGCCGATGTCGTAATGGTTCTTGTAGATGATGTCGTCGCCGTCGATCTCGCCGTTGGCGGTGGGAATTTCCTTCAACGCGACGATGCAGGCCTTGACGAAGAACGACATGAATCCGAGCCGTACGCCGTGCTTCTTCTCGAATTCGGCGCGGTAGCGCTCGCGCAGGTTCATCACCTCGGTCATGTCGGCTTCGTTGAAGGTGGTCAGCATCGCCGCGGTGTTCTGCGCCTGCTTGAGGCGCTCGGCGACGCGGCGCCGTAGCCGGGTCATGCGCACGCGCTCTTCCAGGGGGCCGGTCTCGCGCGGAATGGACGGCGCGGGAGGCTTGAGGGTCGGCGCGGCCGGCGCGGCGGGGGAAGGAGCAGGAGATTTTTCGAGTGCGTTCAGCACGTCGCCTTTGGTCAGGCGTCCGTCCCTGCCCGAGGGCGCGATGCGCGCCGCATCGACATTGTTTTCTTCAACCAAACGCCGCACCGCCGGGCCGGAACGCGCCACCGCATCGGGCGAGGGCGAAACCGCCTTCACCGCGGGCGCGGGGGCCAGGGCCGGTTTGGGCGCGGGCGCGGCGGCGGCTTTGGCGGCGGGCTTGCCCGCGCCGTCGGATATCCGGCCGAGCACGCCGCCGACCGAGACATTGCCATCCTTGGGCACCAAGATTTCGGCCAGCATGCCCGCGGCCGGGGCGTTAACCTCGAGCGTCACCTTGTCGGTTTCGAGCTCGACCAGCGGATCGTCGACCGCCACCGCGTCGCCCTGGCTCTTGAGCCAGCGCGCGACGGTGGCCTCGGTCACGGATTCGCCCAAAGGTGGAACGATGATGTCGGTGGCCATGGTGCTTCCCGCCCCTGTTTAAGCCGAAGCCAGGGCTTCGTCCACCAGCCGCGCCTGTTCCGCGGCGTGGCGCTTGGCCAGGCCGGTGGCGGTGGCCGCCGCCTCGGGGCGGCCCACATAGCGCGCGCGCTTGGTCTTGAGATCGAGCGCAGTCAGCACCTTTTCCAGGCGGCGATCGATGAAGGACCAGGCGCCCATGTTCTGCGGCTCCTCCTGCACCCAGACGAACTCGGCGTTCTTGTAGCGCAACGCCTGCTCGGCGAAGGTCTTGGCCGGGAAAGGATAGAGCTGCTCGAAGCGCAGGATGGCGATGTCGTCGATTTTCCGTTCGCGCCGCGCATGCAGTAGGTCGAAATAGACCTTGCCGCTCGCCAGCAGCACGCGGCGGATCTTGGCGTCGTCGAGCTTGTCGACTTCGCCGATGACGCGGTGGAAGGAGGTGCCCGGCCCCATCTCGGCCAGGGACGATGTCACCTCGGGATTCCTCAACAGCGACTTCGGCGTCATGATCACCAGCGGCTTGCGGAAGTCGCGCCGCACCTGGCGGCGCAGCACGTGGAAATAATTCGCCGCCGTGGTCAGGTTGCAGACCTGGAGATTGTCCTCGCCGCAAAGCTGCAGGAAACGCTCGAGCCGCGCCGAGGAATGCTCCGGCCCCTGGCCCTCGTAGCCGTGCGGCAGCAGCAGCACCAGCCCCGACATGCGCAGCCACTTGGCTTCGCCCGAGGCGATGAACTGGTCGATGATGACCTGGGCGCCGTTGGCGAAATCACCGAACTGCGCCTCCCACAGCACCAGCGAGCGCGGATCGGCCAGGCTGTAGCCGTATTCGAAGCCCAGCACCGCCGCCTCGGACAAGGGGCTGTCGATCACCTCGAACTGCGCCTGGCCGTCGCGGACGTGGTTCAAGGGGATGTAGCGTTCCTCGGTCTCCTGGTCGAACAGCACGGCATGGCGTTGCGAGAAGGTGCCGCGGCCGGAATCCTGGCCCGAGAGCCGCACGCAGGTGCCCTCGGCCAAGAGCGTGCCGAAGGCCAGCGCCTCGGCCGTCGACCAGTCGATGCCCTCGCCCTTTTCAATGGCCTCGCGCTTGGCGTCGAGCTGCCGGACGATTTTGCGGTTAACGTTGAAGCCATCGGGTGCATGGGTGAGCGCCGCCCCCACCTGTTTCAGCAGCGGCAATTCGACCGCGGTGGTACCGCGCCGGTCGTCGCCCGAGGCGACGCAAAATCCCTTCCACACGCCTTCGAGCCAATCGGCCTTGTTGGGACGGTAGCTCTTCGCCGCCTCGAACTCGTCGTCGAGATACTTGAGGAAATCCTGCGCCATCTTCGCGGATTCCTCGGCGCCGACCAGCCCCTCGGCCGCCAGGCGCTGGGCGTAAATCTCGCGCGTGGTCGGATGCGATGCGATCGCCTTGTACATCAGCGGCTGGGTGAAGGCCGGCTCGTCGGTTTCGTTGTGGCCGTGGCGGCGGTAGCAGAAGATGTCGATCACCACGTCCTTCTTGAAGCGGTGGCGGAATTCGGTGGCGATGCGCGCGACATGCACCACCGCCTCGGGATCGTCGCCGTTCACGTGGAAGATCGGCGCCTGGATGATCTTGGCGACCTCGGAAGGATAAGGGCCGGAGCGGGCATAGGCCGGGCTGGTGGTGAAGCCGATCTGATTGTTGACGAGCACATGAATGGTGCCGCCGGTACGGTAACCCTTCAACTCGGACAGCTCGAGCGTTTCGGCCACCGGGCCCTGGCCGGCGAAGGCGGCGTCGCCGTGCATCAGCAGACCGACCACCTGGTCGCGCTCGGTGTCGCCGCGCTGGTGCTGCTTGGCGCGCACCTTGCCGAGCGCCACCGGATTGACCGCCTCGAGATGCGACGGGTTGGCGGTGAGCGACAAATGCACGACCATGCCGTCGAATTCGCGGTCGGACGAGGTGCCGAGATGGTATTTGACGTCGCCCGATCCCTGCACGTCCTCGGGATTGGCGGCGTTGCCCTGGAATTCGGAGAACAGCGCCTTGAACGGCTTGCCCATCATGTTGGTGAGCACGTTGAGGCGGCCGCGATGCGGCATGCCGATCACCAGCTCCTTCATGCCGAGCTGGCCGCCGCGCTTCAGCACCTGTTCCAGCGCCGGGATCAGCGACTCGCCGCCGTCGAGGCCGAAGCGCTTGGTGCCGGTGTAGCGCTTGTCGAGGAAATGCTCGAGCAGCTCGGCCGCGGTCAGGCGCTCGAGGATGGCGCGCTTGCCGCGCTCGGTGAAATCGGTCTGGTTGCGCGGCAGCTCGATGCGCGCCTGGATCCACTGGCGCTGCTCGAGCTCCTGGATGTGCATGTATTCGACGCCGACATGTTCGCAATAGGTCGCCTTGAGCGCCACCAGGATTTCCTTGAGCGTCGCGGTGGTGAATCCCAATGTGTTGTTGACGAAGATCGGCCGGTCGTAATCGGCCTGGGTGAAGCCGTAAGTCGCGGGATCGAGATCGGGATGATATGTCCGCCGTTCGAGCCCGAGGGGATCGAGATCGGCGATCAGATGGCCGCGCACGCGATAGGCGCGGATCAGAGTCATGGCGCGGATCGAATCGAGCGTCGCCTGGCGCGCATCCTGCGGCAGTTCGGCCAGCGCGGCGTGGCTTTCCGCCGCGGCCAGGCCGTGCCCGTTGGCGGCGGGCGCGGGCAGCGCGGCTTCGTGTCCGTTGGCGATGATCTGGCCGCGTTTGTCGCCCCAGCCCGGCCCTTCCATTTCGCGCAGGAAGGCCTTGGGCTCCTCGCCCAGCTCGGCGAAGAATCCCCGCCAGCTGGCGTCAACCGATTGCGGGTCGTCGAGATAGCGGGCGTAGAGCTCGGCGATGAAGGCGGCGTTGGTGCCGGTGAGGAAGGTGTTTTTGTCGAGTGGCGGCATATCGTTCTTCTTAGCCCGTGACCCTTCGGAAAGGCGTCCGGGCCTGTATCATAGATTGGGTGAAAGTCGCCTTAAACCTAGCCCTGATTTGTGTCATGCCTGCTATACCCCGGCATGGTCCTAACGGTTTTGTGAGGTTAAGCCGCCGATTCCTGACCATGCAAAAGCCGTGCAAATCCGCGCCGGTGCAGCCTTTATCCGCTAGGCCTTGGCCCCGGCCAGGAGCTTCTGGGTGGCGTCGAGCAGGCCCCGAACCGCGGCGACCGATTTGTCGAAAGCGGTCTTTTCCTCGCCGTCGAGGGTGATTTCGATGATGCGCTCCACCCCCTTGTCGCCGATCACGGTCGGCACGCCGACATAGAGACCCTTGACGCCGTATTGGCCGGTGAGCCAGGCGGCGCAGGGCAGAACGCGTTTCTTGTCGCGCAGGAAAGACTCGGCCATGGCGATCGCCGAAGAAGCGGGCGCATAGAAGGCCGAGCCGGTTTTCAGCAGGTTGACGATCTCGCCGCCGCCGTCGCGGGTGCGCTGAATGATCTTGTCGAGCCGCTCCTGCGTCGTCCAGCCCATCTTGACGAGGTCGGGCAGCG
>DATNMV010000227.1:0-3022 GCA_035602175.1 Allostellaceae bacterium | reverse complement strand
GACGGCGAAAACGGCGTCGACCGTCTTCAATATGGCCGGGGTCGAGCGGAACGAGGTTTCGAGTTCGACCACGTCCCATTTCGCCTGGGCGGCCTCGACGCGTTCCTGGAAATGGCGGCGCATCGCCAGGAATTTCGCGGGGTCGGCGCGCTGGAAGCTGAAGATCGATTGCTTGACGTCGCCCACGGCGAAGACGGTGCGCAGCTCCTCGCGCGCGCTTTGGCCGGAAAAGAAATCCTCGGCCAAGGCTGCGACCACCCGCCATTGCTCGGGATTGGTGTCCTGCGCCTCGTCGATCAGGATGTGATCGATGCCGCCGTCGAGCTTGAAGAGCACCCAGGGCGCGACACCCGGGCGCTCGAGCAGCACGCAGGATTTGAGCACCAGATCGTCGAAGTCCAGGAGCGCGCGCGAGGCCTTGTAGGATTCGTAGGCCGCGAGCACGGCGCCGCCCAGGCGCAGCAGCGCCGCCGTCGCATCCGTCATCAGCGCCGCGTCGCGCCGCGCGCGGATTTGCTCGAGCCGGACAGACTCCGCATCCATCGCCGCCGCCAATTCGGGCACGGCGTCTTCCAGCTTCTTGGTCATGAGCCGTTGCCGCCTGTCGCCCTTTTGGGTGAAGAAGGCCAGTCCATATTCATCGAATTCCGCTTCGCGCAGCTTGGGATGTCCGAGCCACAGGGCAAGACGGGATCCCGCCTTCTGGTCGCTGATCGCCGAACTTGCCGTCAGCGCCGCCGCCGCGCGCCGCAGCCTCGGCCCGTCGAAGGCGCCGTCCCGGCAGGCGGCCTTGAGAACGGATTGGGCGGTCTCGGAGGGTTTCAACCCCAGCACCGCGCGCAACCGCGCCTCCGCCGCGGCCGGACCGCTTGCCAGGACGTCGGCCAGCCGGGCGCGTTCCGGCGCGAGAGCGTCCATCAGCTCGGCGAAGCCTTCCTCCGGCACGAGCTGCGTCACCCGCGCCAGCGCCGCTTTGAGATCGCCGTCGCGCCCGGCGCGGGCGCGCGCCAGCACATGCGAGCGTGCCTGTTCCATCGCCTCGCTGGCGTTGCGTTCTTCCATCACCTGGAAATGGGGCGGCACCCCGGCCTCGATCGGAAAGCGGCGCAACAGCGATTCGCAAAAGGCGTGAATGGTCTGGATGCGCAACCCGCCCGGCGCGTCGAGCACGCGGGCGAACAGCCGGCGCGCGCGGTCGAGGATTTCGGGCTCCGCGTCCTCTCCGGTGAGCTCTTTCAATGCGCGCCGCAACCTGGCGTCGGAAACCGTCGCCCAGTCGCTCAAGCGGTCGTTGACGCGGATCGCCATCTCCGCCGCCGCCGCCTTGGTGAAGGTCAAACACAGGATGCGCTCCGGCCGGCTGCCGGAAAGCAGCAAGGACAACACGCGGTCGGTCAGCACCTTGGTCTTGCCGGTGCCGGCCGAAGCCGCGACCCAGACCGAGGTGTCGCGGGCGGCAGCGCGGCGCTGGTGGCGGGAGGGATCGGGTTTCATGACTCGGTGCCCGCGCCCAAGAGCCATTCCTTGACCCGCGCCAGATGGACGTAATCGGAATAGCGCGGCGCCCGTTCCGGTTGCGGCTGCGACAGATAGGGCGTCCCGGGATCGTCGAAGCGCGCGATCAGGCTTTCCAGACCGCGCAGCGCCTTGGCCGCGAGCGCCGTAACATCGGCGGCGTTTCCGGCCGCCGGCTTTTCCTCGCCCGCGGGCTCGCCGCCCGAAAGCCGCCAATAGAGCAGCTCGGAGACCACGGATGCCCCGACGCCCGGGAAGCCGCCGGCCTGGGCGATGGCGGCCTCGAGCGAGAGCTGCGGCGCATAGCCGGATTTGATCTCGCTGGTCGGCGGCAGCACGCCGGTCTTGTAATCGAGAATGGCGAGGCTGCCATCCGTGAGGCGGTCGATGCGGTCGGCCTTGCCCGAGAGCGTGAAGGGCCCCGCCTTAGCGGGAAGCACGAGCGTCCCTTCGATTTCGCTGAAGCTTTGCGCGATATCAGGGCGGCGTTCGCGCTCGAAACCCGTCAGCCAGGACGCCACGCGCTCGAAACGCGGCCACCAGAATTCGCGCACGCTGACGCGTTCGAGATTGCGGCCGAATTCCTCGCGGCCGATCCGCAACAGCGCGGCTTCGGCGTCGTCGGGCAGTTCGCCCGGATATTCCTTGAGGAAGCGGTCGAGCGCGGCATGGATGAACAAGCCGCGCTCGGCCGCGCCGGGGTCCTGATCGATCGGATCGAACGCCCTGAGGCGCAGGATATGGCGCGCATAGATCGCGTAGGGATCGCGGATCCAGGTCTCGACCGCGGTGACCGACAGACGGCGCGGCCGCGCCTCGAGCGGCGGCGCGGGCGTGGGTGCCGTCACCGGCCTATGCTTGCCCGGATCGTCGAGCCCGCGCTGCCAGGCCAAGGGCGCGCCGTCCTTGGCGCTGTCACCCCACAGCTTTTCCTCCAGCTTGAGCGCGCGCAGCACGGTTTCGAGCCGCAGCAGCCAGCGCGACGGCACGGTGGGCGTGCCTTCGACCCGCGCCGCGCGGGTCAACACCACCTCGCGCGCGCCCAGGCATTGGGCGAAGTCGTGCGCCGCCGCGCCGATGCGCCGCTCCGGCGGCGGCAGGCCGAATTCCCGCCGCATCGGCCGCGACAGCCAGGGATCGCTGTCGGATCGGGGCGGCCACACGCCCTCGTTCAAGCCGCCGAGGACGAGCAGATCCGCCTGTTGCAGCCGCGCCTCGAGCAAGCCCCAGATGAACAGCCGCGGATGGCGGCCATAGGCGGGCCGCACCACCGCTCCGGACAGCAGCGCCTCGAACAGCGCCGGATAATCCGATCCCTCGAGCGGCGGAAAGCCGCGCGCGGCTTCGAGCAGCCCGCTCACATGGAGCGCCGCCGCCTCGCCCGCATCCGCGCGCCAGAGATTGGCCGGGCCCGGGCCTTCGTCGCTCGCCGCCAGCGCCTCGGCGGCGGCGGTATGCGCCGCGACCAAATCGGCGAGACGGGCGTGTTTGGCTTCGAGCGCGGCGA
>DATNMV010000226.1:0-6032 GCA_035602175.1 Allostellaceae bacterium | reverse complement strand
GCTCTCCGCCTGCGGCACCAACCCGGCGGACCGTGCCGTCAGCGGCGCGGTTATGGGCGGCGCAACCGGCGCCGCGATCGGCGCGATCGCCGCCGGCCCTCCGGGCGCACTGTTCGGCGCCTGGGTCGGCGCGTCGGCAGGTGGCGTGGGCGGCGCGGTCTCGAGTCCGTCCGCGGTCAATCTCGGCCAGCCGGTTTGGCGCTAGGCCGAGCCTGACCCGAACCTAGCCTACACGGCGAAAACGCCCGGCGCGATGCGTCGGGCGTTTTTGTTTGTAGCCGGTTATCGCGGTCGCATAGATTCTCTCCGGGGAACAATAGGGGGAGATTTCCATGGATACCGACACCACGATGATGGACATGTTGATGTCCGTCCCTACCTTCACCGTGGTCCTGCTGCTGTGGCTGGGCATGGCGGTGGGCAACGGCTTTATCGCCCGCCGGCTGGGTCACAGCGTCGTGCTGTGGGTGCTGCTGTCGCTGGTTCCGGTGGTCAATTATTTCTTCTATATCTATGTCGGCTACGCGGTGATCCTGGGCGTGTTGAAACGGCTCGACGCGCTCCAGGCGCGGCTTTACCCGCCCTCCACCTGAACACGCGGCAAGACCGGCCACCCGAAAGACCCGAAAGAAGAGCAAGCGACGCATGGCGCAATACGATTTCGACCTGTTCACCATCGGCGCCGGTTCGGGCGGCGTGGCCGGCTCGCGCCGCGCCGCGTCTTATGGCGCTCGCGTCGCCATCTGCGAGGACAGCCGCTGGGGCGGCACCTGCGTCATACGCGGCTGCGTGCCGAAGAAGCTCTTGGTCTATGGCGCGCATTTCGCCGATGATCTGCAGGACGCGGAGAGCTATGGCTGGCGCGTCACGGGCAAGGCGTTCGATTGGCCGAGCCTGATCGCCGCCAAGAACAAGGAGATCGACCGGCTCGAAGCGATCTACCGCAGGATTCTGATCGAGCCCGGCGTGAAGCTGATCGAGGGGCGCGGGCGGCTGATCGATCCGCACACGGTCGAGGTCGCGGGCAAGCGCTACACCGCCGCCAACATCCTAGTCGCGACCGGCGGCCATCCGGTGACGCCCGCCATCCCCGGCATCGAGCAGGTGATCTCGTCCAACGAGGCGCTCGATCTGCCCGCGCTGCCCAAGCGCATCGTCATCGTCGGATCGAGCTATATCGCGGTCGAGTTCGCCGGGATTTTTTCGACTCTGGGCACCGAGACGCATCTCGTCTACCGCGGCGAGGAAGTGCTGCGCGGCTTCGATCACGATGTGCGCGCTGCAGTGGGGGAGAATTTCCGCCATCGCGGCCTCCATCTCCACCCGCGCACGGAAATTGCCCGCATCGAGAAATCAGGCAAGGGCTTCAAACTCGCCACCAAGGCGGGCGGAACGCTTGAGGCCGATGTCGTCATGTACGCCACCGGCCGCGCCCCCAACACCAAGGGCTTCGGGCTCGAGGAGGCGGGGGTGAAGCTCGGCCCGGACGGAAGGGTCGATGCCGATGAATGGTCGCGCAGTTCGGTGCCGCACATTTACGCCGTGGGCGACGTGGCGAACGGGATCAATCTCACGCCAGTGGCGATTTACGAGGCGCGCGCGTTGGCCGAGACCCTGTTCCACGACAACAAGATGAAGCTCGAACGCGTCAACATCCCGACCGCGGTTTTCACCATTCCGCCGGTGGGTTCGGTCGGCCTGAGCGAGGAACAGGCCCGCGCGCAATACGGCGCTGTGGATGTCTACCACGCGCGCTTCCGCCCCTTGAAGCACACGGTCACGGGCCGCAAGGAGCGGACCATGATGAAGCTGGTGGTGGACCGCAAATCGGATCGCGTGCTCGGCTGCCACATGGTGGGCGACGATGCGCCCGAGATCATGGGCGGGCTGGCCTTGGCGCTCATTTGCGGCGCCACCAAGAAACAATTCGACCGCACCATCGGCATCCACCCGACCGCGGCCGAGGAATTCATCACCATGCGCGAAAAGACGCCGGAGACGGGCCATGTCCCGGTCTTCAAGGTCGGGGCCGAGGGCTGACGGCTCAGCCGTCCAATTCCGGGTAATGCCGGAAGATGCCGTATCGGTTGAAGGGGATGCGCCGCTTCGAGGCGAGATAGGATTTGATGTGCGGCCGCGCAGCGACCCGGTCGTGCAAATCCTTCACGCGCGGTAGATTTTTCTCGAGCTTCGTCATGGCGCGCGGAAAGGCGTAGCGCAAGCCTGCGACCACCTGGAACAGCGACAGATCGGGATAGGAGAGCTTGGAGCCGGCGAGAAACTTGCCGCCGTTGCGTTTGAGCGCGTCCTCGAAATAATTGAGATATTTCGGCGCGCGCTGCTTCAGGAACAAAGCCGAGCGGCGCTTGGCTTCCACGATCTGGTCCTCGTAATAGAGGCCGGAGGAAATCGGGTGGTGGGTGTCGTGGATCTCGACCAGGAAATCGGCGATGGTGAGCTGGAGCTGGTTGGCCCACAACCGGCCGGCCTCGCCCGCGGGCGCGAGGCGGAGGCGCTGCCCGAGATACATCAGGATGTTGGCGGTCTGCGCGATCACCAGTCTGCCCGCCTTGAGTACGGGTGGCGCGAAAGGCGGGTGCGGGGTTTTTCTATCGCCGAGAATTCCCATCCCGCGGCCGCCTTTGCGCGCGACGTCGACATAATCCGCGGCCGCCTCTTCCAGCGCGAGCCGCACGAATTCGCCGCGGCCCTGAATCTCCGGCCAGTAATAAAGCTCGTAGCGCATGGGAAATCTCCTCTCGAGCCGGTGGGAAGCGGCCCAATTGACGCCAAAAGGAACGGGGCCTAGCCTCGCGGCACAATAAATATGAACGATGTGGAGGATAGCATGTCCAAGAATCTCGCCCGGCTTTTGGGGGCGCTGGCGGCGCTCGGGCTTTGCGCCTTGCCCGCCGCGGCCGAGATCACCGCCTTGCCCAAGGACGTGCAACAGGGCATCGCTGCCATGGGCCCCAATCTCAACGGCGAGATCGTCGGCAAGACGGTCGCGCTCCTCAAGCCGCTATTGCCGCCTTCGCCGCCGCCGGGCGTCACGCTCACCAAGGATGTTAGCTATGGCGACGATCCGTTGCAGAATTTCGATATCTACCGGCCCAAGGGCAAGAACCTGCCGATCGCGGTATTCGTGCATGGCGGCGGCTTCATCGGCGGCGACAAAAGCAGCTTGGGTCCGATCTACGGCAACGTCACATCTTATCTCGCGCGCCACGGCATTCTCGCGCTCAACGCCAATTACCGCCTCGCGCCCAAGGTGCAGTGGCCGGCGCAGGCGCAGGATGTGGGCGCGATCGTCGCCTGGCTCAAGGCCAATGCGGCGCAGTATGGCGGCGACCCGGCGCGCATCGTGCTGATCGGCCATTCGGCGGGCGCCACCGACGTGGCGCAATACGTGCTCGACGCCTCGCTCCACCCGGCGGGAGGGACAGGCGTGGCCGGCGCGGTGCTGGTGAGCGGCCTCTATCGCGAGGCGGCCGTGCTGCCGCCCTACAGGGCCTATTTCGGCGACGACGCGTCGCAATACGCCAAGCGCCTGCCGGCATCCCATGTGGGCGAGGACAAGACGCCCTTGTTCCTGGTGATGGCGGAATACGATCCGCCCTTCCTGGCCGGCGACACGCCCTATCTGATGTCGCTGGTCTGCACGCGCGACGGCAAATGCCCGCCGCTCGCCTGGCTCAAGGGCCACAACCATCTGTCAGAGACCATGGATATCGGCACCAAGGACGAGACGCTGGGTCGGCAACTGGTGGAGTTCATCAAGGCGGCGCGCTGAGAAGCGCCGGTTCAAATCCGCCATGCCCGGAAAGCGGGCCTCCAGGCTGGCATTCCCGGCCGAAACCGACTATTTCTAGCCCATGCCGAGCAAAGCGAAATGGGAGCCCGAGACTTGGCGGTCGAAGCCGGTCAAGCAGGCGCCGGATTACCCGGATGCCAAGGCCGTGGCCGCGGCCGAGGCGACGCTGCGCCGCTATCCGCCGCTGGTTTTCGCCGGCGAGGCGCGGCGCTTGAAGGCCGCGCTCGGTAACGTGGCGGCGGGCAAGGCTTTCCTGCTGCAAGGGGGCGACTGCGCGGAAAGCTTCGCCGAGTTCCACCCCGACAACATCCGCGACACTTTCCGCGTGCTTTTGCAGATGGCGGTGGTGTTGACCTATGGCGCCGCATGCCCCGTGGTCAAAGTCTCGCGCATGGCGGGGCAGTTCGCCAAGCCGCGCAGCGCCGACAACGAAACCCAGAACGGCGTGACGCTGCCCTCTTATCGCGGCGACATCATCAACGGAATGGAATTCAATGCCGCTTCGCGCAAGCCCGACCCCGCGCGCATGTTGCAGGCCTTCAGCCAATCGGCGGCGACGCTCAACCTGCTGCGCGCTTTCGCCCAGGGCGGCTATGCCGATCTGCACCGCGTCCATAGCTGGACCCAGGGCTTCGTGTCCGACAGCCCGGCGGGCGAGCGCTATCAGGAGCTGGCCGACCGGCTGACCGAGACGCTCGATTTCATGGCGGCTTGCGGGTTGACATCCGAAACCACGCCGCAGATCCGCGAGACCGATCTTTTCACCTCGCACGAGGCGCTGCTGCTGCCTTACGAACAGGCGCTGACGCGCGTCGATAGCACCAGCGGCGATTGGTACGATTGTTCGGCGCATATGCTGTGGGTCGGCGATCGCACGCGCCAGGCGGACGGCGCGCATGTCGAATTTCTGCGCGGCGTGAAGAACCCTATCGGTTTGAAATGCGGGCCGAGCCTGGCCGCCGATGATCTGCTGCGGCTGATCGACATCCTCAATCCGGAGGACGAACCCGGACGCCTGACCCTGATCGCGCGCATGGGCGCCGACAAGGTCGAAACGAAACTGCCGCCGCTCATCCGCGCGGTGAAGAAAGCGGGCCGCAAGGTCGTGTGGTGCTGCGACCCGATGCACGGCAACACCATCGTCTCCAAGACCGGCTACAAGACCCGCGCGGTCGACCAGGTGGTGCGCGAGGTCAAGGGCTTCTTCGCCGCGCATGAGGGCGAGGGCTCCTATGCCGGCGGTATGCATCTGGAACTGACCGGCCAGGACGTGACCGAATGCATCGGCGGCGCGCAGGCCATTACCGAAACCGCGCTCGGCGACCGCTATCACACCCATTGCGACCCGCGCCTGAACGCTAGCCAGGCGATCGAGCTCGCCTTCATGATCGCCGAGGAATTGAAGAAGAAGCGCGGCGAAGCGGTGAAGCGCCGGGCGGCGGGAGCTGCGTCCTGAGCGGCGCGCGCAAGGCCGCCCCGCCGCGCCTGCCGGAAGATAAGCTGGCGCGCTTCACCGACGCCTATTTCCTCAAGACCAAGGCGATCGTCGGCTCGCACGGCGACAAGCGCGCGACCTACGCCGTGTTCATGCGCCGCCCGGTGATATCGACGCCGCGGCTGATGGTGGAATTCGTCGAGCAGGCGGCCAAGGACCGCGACACACAATTCGACATCGAACTGAACCACGCCGAGGGCGAATGGGTGGGCGCGGGCGAACCGATGGTCTATCTCTCGGGCTCGCTCTATCACCTGGTCGATCTCGAGACGCTCTATCTCCAGAAGCTCGGGGCGCCCTGCGTCGCCGCCTATAACGCCTATGCGATGTGCGCCGATCTGCCCAAGACCGCCTTCCTGGCGATGGACGCGCGCCACTGCGCCGGGGCGGAGATGGCGGAGATGATGGCCTATGCCGCCTCGGTCGGCTCAAGCGCGGCCAAGAAGGCGGTGGGGGCGGTGGGCTTCATCGGCAACGCCACCGACGCCACCGCGCATTATTTCGGCCAGGACAAGGGCCTCGGCACCATGCCGCACGCGCTGGTGGGTTATGCCGGTTCCACATTGCGCGCGGCCGAGATGTTCCACGAAACCTTCCCGAACGAACCGCTCACCGCGCTGGTCGATTATTTCGGCAAGGAGATAACCGACGCGCTCGCCGTCTGCCGCCGTTTCCCGGAACTGGCGGCCGCGGGCAAGCTGGCGGTGCGGCTCGACACCCATG
>DATNMV010000225.1:0-5759 GCA_035602175.1 Allostellaceae bacterium | reverse complement strand
ATAGGCCACGGTCTTGGTCTCGCCGGGATGGACCCGGACCGAGAGCGTTTCGGGGTGGAAATCCCAATCGAGCTCGGGCGAGGTGGTGGCGTCGAAGCGCACGGTGATGATTCGGTCGGCGATTTCGGTCGCGGGCGCGGTCTCGGCGCGCTGGGTGGTGCCGTCATAGCCGGTGGCGGCGCAGAACAGGCGGTAGAGCGGCACCGAGGCCGCGACCAGGCCGAGCATGCAGCCCAGCACCAGCAGGAGGCCGCCCAGCGTCAGCCGCTTCTTGCCGGCGGCGCGCATCACCAGCCACCCATGCGGGCAATCGCGATCAGGTAGAACATCACTACCACGCCCAAAAGCGCCGCCAGCAGCGCGCGGTTCTTGGCGCGGATGCGCTTTTCCCGTTCGTTCATGAACGCCATTACCATCATGCGCCGAAACCCGGGGCAAGGCCCGAAAGCATGCCGGGCGCGCGGTCGAGCGCCATGAGCAGGAACAACAGGAACAGGTAGAGGATCGAGAAGCCGAACATCCGCCTGGGCCAGCGCGCATCGCCGCCGCGCAGCACCGCCACCGCCAGCGCGGTGAACAACATCGACAGCGCGAGCGCTGCGATCCCGCAAACCCAGCCCGTGACATGCAGCAACGCCGGCGCCAGCGACACCGGCCACAGCACCAGGGTGTAGAGCAGCATTTGCTTCTTGGTTTCGGCCGGACCCGCGACCACCGGCAGCATCGGCACGCCGGCGCGGGCGTAATCGCCGGCGCGGTAGAGCGACAGCGCCCAGAAATGCGGCGGCGTCCAGAAGAAGATGAGCGCGAACAACGCTAGCGCCGGCCAGCCCACATCGCCGGTCGCCGCCGCCCAGCCGACCAGCGGCGGAAAGGCGCCGGCCGCGCCGCCGATGACGATGTTCTGCGGCGTGCGGCGCTTCAGGCCGATGGTGTAGACGAAGACGTAGAACGAAATCGTCAGCGCCAGCAGCGCCGCCGCCGCCCAGTTGAGCGCCAGCCCCATCACCATCACCGCGGCCCCAGCCAGCACGCAGCCGAAGCCCAGCGCTTCGCCCGGCGCCATGCGTCCCGCCGGCAGCGGCCGGTTGCGCGTGCGCTCCATCAATGCGTCGATGTCGCGCTCATACCACATGTTGATGGCGCCCGAAGCACCCGCCGCCACGGCGATGCACAGCACCGCCACCGCCGCCAGCAACGGATGCAGATGGCCGGGCGCGAGATAAAGCCCGACAAAGCCGGTGAACACCACCAGCGACATGACGCGCGGCTTCAAGAGCTCAACGTAATCGCCGACGCCGGGGCCGAAGGCGGATGCCTCGCGGCGGGCGAGTTCGGCGGAGGTAACCTGGCTCACGGTTTCACGCCTGCGGGCTCAGTGACCGCCCGGGCCGGCGGTGATATGCGGCAGCTCGTCATAGGAGTGGAAAGGCGGCGGCGAAGGCATCGTCCATTCCAGCGTCGTCGCCCCCTCGCCCCAGTAATTCGCGCCCACCTTGCGACCCGCGAACAGCGTGTGGAAGATGATGAAGACGAAGAACAGGGTCGAGGCGAAGGTGATGAAGGAGCCGATCGAGGCCACCATGTTCCAGCCGGCGTAGGCGTCCGGGTAATCGCTGATGCGCCGCGGCATGCCGGCCAGGCCGAGAAAATGCATCGGGAAGAACGTCACGTTGACGCCGATGAAGGTGGTCCAGAAATGGATCTGGCCGAAGGTCTCGTTGTATTGGCGGCCGCTCATCTTGCCGATCCAGTAGTAGAAGCCGGCGAACAGGCCGAAGACCGCGCCCAACGACAGCACGTAGTGGAAATGCGCCACCACGTAATAGGTGTTGTGCAGCGGGCGGTCGACGCCGGCATTAGCCAGCACCACGCCGGTGACGCCACCGACGGTGAACAAGAATATGAACCCAATCGCCCACAGCATCGGCGTCTTGAATTCGATCGCGCCCTCCCACATGGTCGCGATCCACGAGAAAATCTTGATGCCGGTGGGCACCGCGATGACCATGGTCGCGGCGGTGAAATAGGCCTGGGTGTCGACGCTGATGCCGGTGGTGAACATGTGGTGCGCCCACACCACGAAGCCGATGACGCCGATCGACACCATCGCATAGGCCATGCCGAGATAGCCGAAGATCGGCTTCTTGGAGAAGGTCGAGATCACCTGGCTGATGATGCCGAAGGCCGGCAGGATCATGATGTAGACCTCGGGGTGGCCGAAGAACCAGAACAGGTGCAGGAACAGCATCGGGTCGCCGCCGCCCGCCGGATCGAAGAAGGTGGTGCCGAAATTACGGTCGGTCAGCAGCATGGTGATGGCGCCCGCCAGCACCGGCAGCGACAGCAGCAGCAGGAAGGCCGTGACCAATATCGACCACACGAACAGCGGCATCTTGTGCAGCGTCATGCCGGGCGCGCGCATGTTGAAGATGGTGGTGATGAAATTGATCGCGCCCATGATCGACGACGCGCCCGCCAGATGCAGCGAGAAGATCGCCATGTCGACCGAGGGCCCGGGATGGCCGATCTTGGCCGATAAGGGCGGATAGACCGTCCAGCCGACGCCCGCGCCGGCGGGATCGCCCACCATGGTCGAGCCGACCAGCAGCAGGAAGGACGGCACCAGCAGCCAGAAGCTGATGTTGTTCATGCGCGGGAACGCCATGTCGGGCGAGCCGATCATCAGCGGCACGAACCAGTTGCCGAAGCCCCCGATCAGCGCCGGCATCACCAGGAAGAACACCATGATGAGGCCGTGCGCGGTGATGATGACGTTGTAGAGCTGGTGGTTGTCGTGGAACAGCGGGTCGCCCGGCACCATCAGGTTGAGGCGCATGATGACGGAAAATGCCCCGCCGATGAGCCCGGCGCTGATGGCGAAGATGAGATAGAGCGTGCCGATGTCCTTGTGATTGGTCGAATAGAGCCAGCGCGAGACGAAGCCCGGGTAGTGGCCTTCGTGTTCGTGACTGTGCGCGTGGTCGTCGTGTCCGTGATGGGCCGCGCTTTTTCCGGTAGCCATGGCTCGCTCCTCGCGAATTGCCTATTGCGCCGCGTCGGCGGCGAATTGCAGGGCACCGCCGCCCTGGTCGTTCCGGCCGAACTGCTTCTTGGCACCGTCGACCCATTTGGCGAAATCGTCCTGCGACACCGCGTGGATCTCGATCGGCATGAAGGGATGGTTGATGCCGCAGATCTGGTTGCACTGGCCGTAATAGACGCCGGGCCGGTCGATCTGCAGCCACGCCTCGTTGGTGCGGCCGGGCATGGCGTATTCCTGCACGCCGACCGCGGGCACGAACCAGCTGTGGATCACGTCGGTGCCGGCGACCAGGACGCGAACCACGGTGCCGACCGGAACCACCACCGGATTGTCGACCGCCAGCAGGCGCGGCTTGCCCTCTTTCTTGGTCGTGTCGTCGTCGAGCATGTTGCTGTTGAAGGACAAGTCGCCCTGATCGGGATATTCGTAGCTCCAGTACCACTGATGCCCGGTGATCTTGATCGTCATCGTGGCGTGCGGATTCTTGTCCATGTAGTAAAGCAGCTTGAAGGACGGCACCGCGATCGCCACCAGGATCAGCACCGGCACCAGCGTCCAAATGATCTCGATCACGGTGTTGTGCGTGATCTTGGACGGCACCGGATGGCGCTTGGCGCTGAAGCGGAACATCACGTAGAGCAACAGCCCCAGCACGAAGAGCGTGATCAGCGTGATGACGACCAGCAGCACATTATGCAGCGCGTCGATATGCTCGCGCACCGGCGAGGCGGCGGGCTGCCAGCCGAGCTGCCAGTCATACGGCTCCTCGGCGAAAGCGCGGGCGGAGAGCAGCAGCAACGGCGCCCACAACGCGGCCGCAACGCGTTGCGTCCAACGCCGGAAACGCTTCATGCCTTCGCCCGCAAAACCTGCCATGCCCGTCCCCTCGCCCCGAATGCGGCGCTTTCCGGCACCTTAGATACCGCCCGCCGGGCGGCGAAGCCAATCGCAACATTGCGACTTTATGCCGCATAAACCCATGCCGCCCGATGCCGCACCCGGCTTGCCGTTCCGGCGCTGGCGGACGAGGCCCTGGCACCCCATCTCTGTTTCTGGCAAGAAGCATTTATCCACAGGAGTCCCATGGCCGATCTCGCCCGCACCGAGGAGCTGTTCTTCACCAAAACCGGCATGGACCGCGCGCAGGTGGACAAGATCGTGGCCGAGGCGCTCTCCGGCATGGATGACGGCGAGTTGTTCCTGGAATGGAGCCAGTCGGAGTCGCTGGCGCTCGACGACGGACGCATCAAAAGCGCGTCCTTCGACCAGTCGCAGGGCTTCGGGCTGCGCGCGTTGTCCGGCGAATCGGCGGGCTATGCCCATGCCTCGGAGCTTTCGGAAGCGGCGATCCGGCGGGCCGCGGCGACAGTGCGCACGGTGCAGCACGGCCATAGCGGCAATGTCGCGGAACCGCCGCCCGGCACCAACCGCGCGCTTTACACCGACGCCAATCCGCTGGCTTCGGTCGATTTCCCGGCCAAGACCAAGTTGCTGATGGAGATCGATGCCTATGCCCGTTCCAAGGACAGTCGCGTCAAGCAGGTGATGGCCTCGCTGTCGGGTTCCTGGCGCGCAATCGAGATCATCCGCGCTGACGGCGCGCGCACCGCGGACATCCGGCCCCTGGTCCGGATCAACGTCAGCGTGGTGGTCGAGGAGAACGGCCGCATGGAGGCCAGCGGCTCGGGCGCGGGCGGACGCTTCGCCTATGACCGCTATCTCGACCCGGCGCAGTGGAAGAAACAGGTCGACGAGGCGCTGCGCCAGGCGCTGGTCAATCTCGGCTCGGTGCCCGCGCCGGCGGGCGAGATGACGGTGGTGCTCGGACCGGGCTGGCCCGGGGTCATGTTGCACGAGGCGGTGGGCCACGGCCTCGAGGGCGATTTCAATCGCAAGAAGACTTCGGCCTTCACCGGCTTGATCGGCCAACGCGTGGCCGCACCCGGCGTCACCGTGGTCGATGACGGCACGCTCATCGACCGGCGCGGCTCGCTCACCGTCGACGACGAAGGCACGCCCAGTTCCTACACGACTCTGATCGAGGACGGCATCCTGAAAGGCTACATGCAGGACCGGCTCAACGCGCGGCTGATGGGCATGCGCCCGACCGGCAACGGGCGGCGGCAGAGCTATGCCCATGCGCCGATGCCGCGCATGACCAACACCTATATGCTGGCCGGTGCGCACGACCCGCAGGAGATTCTGCGTTCGGTCAAGCGCGGGCTTTACGCGGTCAATTTCGGCGGCGGCCAGGTCGACATCACCAGCGGCAAATTCGTGTTCTCGGCGTCCGAGGCCTACCTCATCGAGGACGGCAAGATCGGGAACGCGGTCAAGGGCGCTTCGTTGATCGGCAACGGGCCGGACGCGCTCACCAAGATTTCCATGATCGGCAACGATTTGAAGCTCGACGACGGCGTCGGCACCTGCGGCAAGGACGGCCAGGGCGTGCCGGTCGGCGTCGGCCAGCCGACGTTGCGGATGGACGGCCTCACGGTGGGCGGCACCGGTTCATGAATTTAGGTTCGGCTTCGCACGTCAGGTGCTACGCGTGATCCGGCGCGCCGCTGCGCCCGCGGCCGGTTTCCTTATCCTGCTCTGTACCGCCGCCGCGGCGATGGCTTGCGGCCTCGGCGACGCGTCCGATGCGCGCTGGCGCACGGCCAAGGACAAGGGCGAGGCCTGGCTGGTCAACCCCTGCGGCGCGCAACTG
>DATNMV010000224.1:0-11231 GCA_035602175.1 Allostellaceae bacterium | reverse complement strand
CGACGAAAGCGCGCCTGCCCATTGGTTCGCGCTCGAGGATTACACCGACGCGCCCGGATTACCCGGCGGCGTCGCGCCGCTTGCGCGCTTCGTCACGGCCCCCGCGGCGCTCGCCCGCCGCCTGAACCAAATCGGCGTGGTCGAGACATCGTCCGACGCGCAGCGTCTGCAGCGCGAGCTGCGCCCCGGCCAGCGCCTGGTCAGCCGCGACGGGGGCCTGTGGCGCTGGGACGGCTTCCGCCGCGTGGCGGGCGCGCCGGATGCTCCGACCCAGCGGCTGGAACAGCGCCACCGCCTCGCCGCCATCGAGCGCGATCTGGCCGGCGCCGAGGCCGAGGCGGCGATGCACCGCAATCTGCTGGACGAGGCCCAGCGCCATACGACCGGCCGAGCCGAAGGCGACCGCGCCGCACGCCAAGCCGCGCGCGAAGCCATGGACGAGCTGGCCGATGCCCGCGCCCAGGAGGCCGAGAAGTCGCTCGCCGCCGCCGCCGTGGTGTCGCGCCGCGCCGCGCATGAAGAATCGGCGCAGCGCCTCAGGCTCGATTTGGCCGAGACCGAAACCGAGATCGAAACCTGCCGCGCCGAGCTCGCCAAGCTGCCCGAGCCGGCATTGGCGCGCGAAGCGGCGCAGGCGATGCGCGGCAAGCTTTCCGAGCGCCGCGCCGTGCAGCAGGCGCAGCAGGGCGAGGTCGACCGGCTCTTGCGCGAAGCCGAAACCCGGACGCAAAGACTCGCGGCAATAGGCGTCGAATTCGGCTCCTGGTCGCAGCGCGCCGAGGCGGCGCAACGCCAGCGCCATACGCTCGAGACGCGCCGCAGCGAGCTGCTTTCCGAGATTGAGACCCTGGTCAGGCGGCCGGCCGAGATCGCGCACGAACGCGAGCAGCTCGCCGAAATCATCGAACAATCGACCTTGAAGCGGAACCAGACCGCGGACGCGCTCGCCGCGGGCGAGACCAATCTCGCCGAGACCGACAAGGCGGCGCGCGCCGCCGAGGCGCTGGCCGGCGAGGCGCGCGAGGAGCGCGTGCGCGCCGAGGGGCAACGCGACCAGGCGGTGATCGCGCGCGACAACGTGGTGCAGGCGATCGCCGAGAAGCTGCAGATCAAGCCCGAGGAGACGCTGGAAGCAGCGGAGATCGAGCCCGACGAGGAGCTGCCCGACATGGCCAGCGCCGCGGCGCGGCTCGAACGGCTTGTGCGCGAGCGCGACAACATGGGCCCGGTCAACCTGGTTGCCGAAGCCGAAGCGCAGGAGGTCGAGGAGAAGCTTGGCGGACTCACCCGCGAGCGTGCGGATCTGACCGGCGCGATCGCGCGGCTGCGCCAGGGTATCACCGCCCTGAACCGCGAAGGCCGCGAGCGGCTGCTGGCCGCCTTCGCCAAGGTCAACGACCATTTCGGCAAGCTGTTCGTGCGCCTGTTCGGCGGCGGCCGCGCGCATCTGACGCTCGACCAGGGCGAACAGGGGGAAGAGCAGGATCCGCTCGAGGCCGGGCTCGAGATCATGGCCAGCCCGCCGGGCAAGAAATTGCAGGCGCTGTCGCTGTTGTCGGGCGGCGAGCAGGCGCTGACCGCGCTGGCGCTGCTGTTCGCCGTCTTCCTCACCAACCCGGCGCCGATCTGCGTGCTGGACGAGGTGGACGCGCCCTTGGACGACGCGAACGTCGACCGTTTCTGCCGCCTGGTGGCCGAAATCGCCGAGAACGCCGAGACCCGGTTCCTGGTCATCACCCATCACCGCCTGACCATGGCGCGGGTCGACCGGCTCTACGGCGTCACCATGGGCGAGCAGGGCGTGTCGCAACTGGTCTCGGTCGACCTCCAGCGCGTCGAGGAACTGCGCCAGACGGCCTGAGGCGCGGGCGCGCATAACGCCGCACATACCAGCTGTTGCCTTGACTCCCCTGCCCCCGCCTTTTAGAAGTTGCGCGCGCTTGGCCGCCGCTTCGCGGCGCGCGGGCGGCGATTTATCGAGGCTTTCCGGGTGGTTGGCCGATGGGCGAAGGCGATCCGCGCGCGAGCCTCAAGCAGCTGGGCGACCGGCTCGACAAGGCGCGCGGCGGCATGAAACAAGCCGCGCCGCAAGGCGGGAACGGAATCGGCGACACCCAGAACGCGCTCGGCCAGGGCCTGCGCATCGGGGTCGAGCTGGTGGTGGCGGTGGTGGTATCGGTCGGCATCGGCTGGGCGCTCGACAACTGGTTCGGCACCAAGCCGGCGTTGATGGTGGTGTTCTTCTTTCTCGGCATCGGCGCCGGGATGTGGAACGTCTACCGCGCGGTGAAGGGCATGGGTTCGGCGATGGGCGTGCGGCGGGAAACGCCTGAGAGCAACGCGGCGTGGGACGACGAGGACGAGGATTGACGTGGCGATAGAGCTTCACCCGCTGGACCAGTTCAAGATCGAGCCGATCGTGTCGCTGCATATCGGACGTATCGACGCCTCCTTCACCAATTCGGCGCTGTTCATGACGGCGGCGGTGGCGCTGATCTCGGCGCTGGTGATCCTGGGCTCGCGCAAGGCGGAGATGGTGCCGGGCCGCTGGCAGTCGCTCGGCGAGATGGCCTATGAATTCATCGCCAACATGATCGACGAGACCGTGGGCAAGGAAGGCCAGGAATATTTCCCCTTCGTGTTCACCCTTTTCATGTTCATCCTGTTCGGCAACGTGCTGGGGCTGATCCCCTACGGCTTCACCTTCACCAGCCACATCATCGTCACCTTCGCGCTCGCGGCGCTGGTGTTCGTCGGCGTCACCATCATCGGCATCGTCCGCCACGGCTTCCATTTCCTGTCGCTGTTCGTGCCCCACGGCGTGCCCAAGGTGCTGCTGCTGCTGCTGGTGCCGATCGAGGTGCTGTCGTATTTCATCCGGCCCTTCACGCTTTCCATCCGGCTCTTCGCCAACATGCTGGCGGGCCATACCATGCTGGCGATCTTCGGCGGCTTCGTCGCCGCCATCGGCCTCCTGGGGATCATTCCGCTGGGCGTCGACGTGTTGCTGATTTTCCTCGAATTGCTGGTGGCGGTGCTGCAGGCCTACGTCTTCACCATCCTCACCTGCCTCTATCTGCGCGACGCCATTCACCTTCACTGAAACCTTCACACCCAGGGGACATCATCATGGATCTCGCTTCCGCTAAAATGATCGGCGCCGGCCTTGCCTGCATCGCGCTCGTCGGCGCCGGCATCGGCATCGGCAACGTGTTCTCGGCGCTCATCACCGCGCTCGCCCGCAACCCGGCGGCGCAGGTGACGCCCTTCGCCTTCCTGGGCTTCGCGCTCGCCGAGGCGACCGGGCTGTTCGGCCTCGCCATCGCCTTCCTCATCCTGTTCGTGTTCTAAGGCCCGATGCCGCAGCTCGACCTCGCCAGTTTTCCACCGCAGCTGATCTGGCTGGCCATCACCTTCGTGGCGCTCTACCTGGTGATGGCCTATGCCGGGCTGCCGCGCCTGGGCGGGATCATCGAAAAACGCCGCGCCCGCATCGCCGCCGATCTCGACAAGGCGCAGCGCATGAAGGCCGAGGCCGAGGCGGTGATCGCCGCTTATGAGAAGGCGCTGGCCGAGGCGCGAGCCCAGGCGCAGGCGGTGTTGCGCGAAACCGCCGATCGATTGAGCGCGGAAGCGGCCGCGCAGCAAAAGATGCTGGCCGAGCAGCTCCGCATCGAGAGCGACGCCGCCGAGCGGCGCATCCACGCCGCCAAGACGAAGGCGCTCGCCGGATTGCGCGAGCTCGCGGTGGAGGTGGCGCGCGCGGCCTCGGCCAAGCTCGCGGGCAGCGAAGCCGGAGCGTCGCATGTGGCCGCCGCGGTCGACGAAGCGCTCAAGGAGCGCGCGTGATGGCGCAACTCGCCGGGCTCCTCCGCGAGGGCGAATTCTGGGTGCTGGTCGCCTTCGTCATCGCCATATCGTTCCTGGTCTACAAGACAAGGGGCACGGCCCTGGCCGCGCTCGACCAGCGCGCCACCAAGATCAAATCCGGGCTCGACGAGGCCCAGCGCCTGGCCGAGGAGGCGCAGAAAAGCCTCGCCCAATACCAGCTGAGACAACGCGACGCGCTCAAGGAATCCGAGGCGATCGTGGCGCAGGCCCGCGCCGAGGCCGCGCGTTTCATCGCCCAGGCGCGCATCGATCTGGCGGCGGCGCTCGACCGGCGCCGGCGCATGGCGGTCGAACGCATCGCGCTCGACGAGGCCAAGGCTGTGACCGAAGTGCGCGACCAGGCGATCGAGGTGGCGGTGGCGGCGGTGCGCCGCATCCTGGCCCGCGACCTCGATGCCGGGAACCGCGCCGCGCTGATCGACCGGGCCATCGCGGCCTTGCCCGAGACGCTGCATTAGAATTGGAACGGGCATCGCGCCCTGGGTGATGAAACGCCGTCTCGTCCTGCTTGCACCGCTTGCCCTGCTCATCCCGAGCGGCGCGCTGGCGCATTCCTACACGCTGGGATCGATCCAGATCGGCCATCCCTGGGCCAAGCCCACCGTCACCGAGGCGGCGGCCTTGTTCATGGCGCTCTATGACACCGGCGACAAGCCCGACCGGCTGATCGGCGCCTCGACCCCCATCGCCAGCCAGGTGATCTTCCGCGACTCCGGCGGCGACCCGCTCGAATATTACGATCTGCGCCCGAAGCGGCCTTTGGCGCTGCGCCCGGGCGGGCGCTACATCGCGCTGCACGGCCTCAAGAAGCCGCTCGCCATCGACGACAGCTTTCCGCTGACGCTGCTGTTTTCGGCGTCCGGCCACATCACCATTGCGGTGATGGTCGAGGAAGGGCCGGACGAGAATTCCTAAACCAGCGCCGCGGCGTAATCGGCCAGCGGCAGCGAGGATGTGAGCCCTGGCGATTCGATGCCGTAGAGATTGATCAGCCCGGGCACGCCGTGATCCCGCGGGCCCTGGATGCGGAAATCGGCGGCGGGTTCGGTCGGGCCGCTGATTTTCGGACGGATGCCGGCATAGCCCGGCTGCAGCGCGCCGTCCTTCAAACCCGGCCAGTATTTGCGGATGGCGGCGTAGAACAGATCGCCGCGTTTCGGGTCGACGGTGTAGTCGATGCCGGCGATCCATTCGGTGTCGGGGCCGAACTTGCCCTGGCCGCCGAGATCGGCGGTGTAGTGGACGCCCAGCCCCGCATGTTCGGGCACCGGATAGATCAGGCGCCGGAAGGGCGCGCGGCCGGACAGCGTGAAATAGACGCCGCGGCAATAATAATCGCGCGGAATCGATTCGGGCGGCACGCCGGCGATGCGCCGCGCCAGCGAAGGCGCGTAAAGCCCGGCGGCGTTGACCAGAATCTTGCACTCGAGCGCGGTCTTGTCGTCGCCGCCCACTTCGAGCGCGAAGCCCGATGACGTGGCGCGCCCGCCCAAGAGCTCGGCGCGCAGCGCGAGCCTGGCGCCGGCATTCTCGGCTTCGCCCTGAAAGCTCAGCATCAGCGCGTGGCTGTCGATGATGCCGGTCGAAGGCGAGTGAAAAGCGGCGACGCAGGCGAGTTCGGGCTCGAGATCACGCGCCGCATCGCCGCTCAACAATTCGAGATCGCCGACGCCGTTGGCGGCGGCCTTGGCCATCAGCCCCGCGAGGGTCGCCGCCTCGCGCTCATCGACCGCCGCCACCAGCTTGCCGATGCGCTTGGCGGTTATGCCGCGTTCGGCGCAATAGGCGTAAAGGCGATTCTTGCCTTCGACGCAAAACCGCGCCTTGAGGCTGTCCTTGGGATAATAAAGCCCGGCATGGATCACCTCGCTGTTACGCGAGGAGGTATGCGCGCCGATGAAGCGTTCCTGCTCCAGCACCAGCACCTCGCGGCCCTGAAGCGCGAACGCGCGGGCGACGGCCAGCCCGATCACTCCCGCCCCCACCACCACGCATTCGACCGTGTCGGCCATGCTCAGCCCTTATGCCCCGCCTTTTACGCAGACCGATCATGCCGCGATTGACGGCGCCGCGCGAGGCCGACAAGCTCGCCTCGCTTTTCCGGGAGATTCCGATTCCAACCAAGCAAGCGGGCCGATTCGAGGCGCTTTATCCCTATCTGCTGCTGACCTTGTGCATGGTGATCTGGTCGGGCAATTGGGTGCTGGGCCGCGCCGTGCGCGACGACGTGCCGCCGGTGGTGCTCACCTTCGCGCGCTGGGGGATTTCGGCGATATGCCTGGCGCCGCTCGCCATCCCGCGGCTTAAGGGCAAGGGCGCGATCCTGAAACGCCACGCCGGGCTGATCGCGACGCTGGGTTTCCTCGGCGTGGGATTCTTCCAGATCGCGGTCTATACCGGTTTGCGCTTCACCGGCGCGATCAACGCGGTGCTGATGAATTCGGTGGCGCCTATGTTCATCATCGCCATCACCTGGCTGATCGACGGCGACCGGGTGACGCCGCGCCAGTTTCTCGGCATGCTGATTTCCTTCGCCGGCATCGTCGTCATCGTCACGCGCGGCGAGTTCGAACAGCTGCTGCACCTGCATTTCAACATCGGCGATCTGATCATCTTTTTCGCCATGCCCGCCTGGGGATTCTATTGCGTGCTGCTGCGCCGCGTGCCCAAGTCGCTCGACACGCTGGGGCTGCTGTTCGCCGTCAATATCGCCGGGCTGGTGATGATCGCGCCGGCGGCGGCGGTCGAAGTGCTGTTCTTCCAGGCGCCGCGCTGGACCCTGTTCAACCTCGGGGCGGTTCTCTATATCGGCGTGTTCGCCTCGTTCCTCGCCTATATCTGCTGGAACCGCGGCGTCGAGCTGGTGGGGGCGAATCGCGCTGGATTCACCACCCACCTGCTGCCCGCCTTCACGGCCTTGCTGGCGGTGGTCTTCCTCGGCGAGGAGCTCCACCCCTATCACATCGTCGGCATTGCCGTGGTGTTGTTCGGCGTCTATCTCGCCACCAGCGCGCGGCGCAAAGCGGTGGCGATCGCGGTCGATTAGGGCTTAGGCGTTGCCGTAGCCGCCGCCGCCCGGCGTCTCGATCACGAACACGTCGCCCGCGCCCACCTCGATCACCTTGGTGCCGCCGAATTCCTCGCGCTGGCCGGAGGATCGTTCGACCCAATTGCGCCCGAGCGCGCCCGGGCCGCCGCCCGCGAGGCCATAGGGCGGCACGCGGCGGCGGTCAGCCAGGATCGCGGCGGTCATGTTCTCGCGGAACTTGATCCGCCGCACCGCGCCGTCGCCACCGTGCCATTTGCCCCGGCCGCCCGAGCCCCGCCTGATGGAAAAACTCTCGACCAGCACCGGAAAGCGCCATTCCAGCACCTCGGGATCGGTGAGGCGCGAATTGGTCATGTGGGTTTGCACCGCCGCCGTGCCGTCGAAGCCCGGCCCCGCGCCCGAACCGCCGCAGATGGTCTCGTAATACTGGTAGCGCGTATTGCCGAAGGTGAAGTTGTTCATGGTGCCCTGCGCCGCCGCCATCGAGCCGAGCGCGCCGTAAAGTGCGTCGGTGATGCATTGTGAGGTCTCGACGTTGCCCGCCACCACCGCCGCGGGATAACGCGGGCTCAGCATCGAGCCCTCGGGGATGCGGATGTCGAGCGGCTTCAAACAGCCGCCGTTCATCGGGATTTCGTCCTCGACCAGGGTGCGGAAGACGTAAAGCACCGCCGCCTTGCACACCGCGGTGGGCGCGTTGAAATTATTGGGCAGCACCGGGCTGGTGCCGGCGAAATCGATGACCGCCCGGCGCGCAGCGCGGTCGACCGACACCTTCACCTTGATGACCGCGCCGTCGTCCATTTCATAGGAAAATTCGCCGTCCTTCAGCTTGCCGAGCACGCGGCGCACCGCCTCCTCGGCGTTGTCCTGGACGTGGCGCATATAGGCCTCGACCGTTTCGCGGCCGAAATGCCGTACCATGCGGTGCAGTTCCTGCACGCCCTTCTCGCAGGCGGCGATCTGTGCCTTGAAGTCGCCGAGATTCTGCGCGGTATTGCGCGCCGGATATTGACCGCTCTTGAGCAGCGCCACGATTTCGGCCTCGCGGAAGCGGCCCGCATCGACCGCGAGAAAATCGTCGATCAGCACGCCTTCTTCCTCGATGGTCTTGCTCAAAGGCGGCATCGAGCCCGGGGTGATGCCGCCGATATCGGCCTGGTGACCGCGCGAGGCGACATAGAAGAAGACCTCGCCGTTGCCCGCCTTGTCGGCTTCGGCGAACACCGGCGTAATAACGGTGACGTCCGGCAAGTGGGTTCCGCCGTTGTAAGGCGCGTTCAGCACATAGACGTCGCCCGGTTTCATGCCGCGCCCGTCGGCTTTTTTCCCGCGAGAGCGAATAATGGTGCCGACGCTTTCGCCCATCGAGCCCAGATGCACCGGCATGTGCGGCGCATTGGCGATGAGCGCGCCCGCGCGGTCGAACAGGGCGCAGGAGAAATCGAGCCGTTCCTTGATGTTGACCGAATAGGCGGTGTTCTGGAGCGCCACGCCCATCTGCTCGGCGATGGCCATGAAGAGGTTGTTGAACACCTCGAGCATCACCGGATCGGCATTGGCGCCGATGGCCAGGCGCCGGGGCCGCAGCACCGCGCGTTCCAGCACCAGATAGCGGCGGCGGTCGAGACGCGCGCGCCAGCCCGGCTCGACCACGGTGGTGGCGGTCTTCTCGACAATCACCGCCGGGCCATCGACCGCTTGGCCGGGCTGGAGCGCTTCGCGGTCATAGACCGGGGCGCGATGCTCCGATCCTTCGGCGAAGAGCGCGATGTGATCGAGCGGATGGGGCGCGGGCGGGTTCTTTTCCTCCGCATAGACCTTGTCCTCGGCGGCGCCGGCAGCGCCCACCACCTCGACGCTCAGGCTCTCGACGATCAGCAGTTTTTCCGGCGCGACGAAGCCGTAGCGTTGCTTGTGCGCCGCCGCGAAATTTTCCTGGAGCCGGCCGAAATCGCCATAGTCGACGGCAAGCGGCACATCGGTGCCGTCGTATTTGACATGCGCCTTCTTGTGCATGGCGATGTCGCCGGGCGCCACGCCTTGGGCAAGCATTTCGGCGGCCGCGTCTTCGGCGAGCTTGGCGAGGATGGCGTCAAGCCGGGGCAACAGGGATTTTTCCAGCTTCGCCTCGACCGCCTGTTCCTTGATCGCGCGCAGATCGGCCAGACCCATACCATAGGCCGACAGCACCCCCGCCAGCGGATGGATATAGACGCGCTTCATGCCGAGCGTGTCGGCGATCAGGCAGGCATGCTGCCCGCCGGCGCCGCCGAAGCAGCACAGCGTGTATTCGGTGACGTCGTAGCCGCGCTCGATCGAGATCTGTTTTATCGCATTCGCCATGTTCTCGACCGCGATGTGGATGAAGCCCTCGGCCACTTCACGCGGCGAGCGCTTGTCCCCGGTCTTGGCTGCGATCTCGGATGCCAGTTCGGCGAATTTGCTCTCGACGATGGCGCGGTCGAGCGGCTGGTCGCCCCCGGGCCCGAACACATGCGGGAAAAATTCGGGCGCGATCTTGCCGAGCATGAGGTTGCAATCGGTGACGGTGGGCGGCCCGCCGCGCCGATAACAGGCCGGACCGGGCACCGCGCCGGCCGAGGCCGGGCCGACGCGATAGCGCGCGCCGTCGAAGGAACAGATCGAACCGCCGCCCGCCGCCACGGTGTTGATGTGCATCATTGGCGCGCGAATCCGGACGCCCGCGACATTGGTCTCGAAGCTGCGCTCGTATTCGCCGGCGTAATGCGACACGTCGGTCGAGGTGCCGCCCATGTCGAAGGCGATGATCTTGCCGAAGCCGCCCATCGCGGCCGAGCGCGCGGCGCCGACGATTCCACCCGCCGGGCCGGAAAGGATCGCGTCCTTGCCTTGGAAGCGGCGGGCGTCGACCAGGCCGCCGTTGGACTGCATGAAATAGAGCTCGACGCCGCCCAGCTCGCCCGCCACGCGGTCGACATAACGGCGCAGGATGGGCGAGAGATAGGCATCGACCACGGTGGTGTCGCCGCGGCTCACGAGCTTCATCAGCGGACTCACTTCGTGGCTGACCGAGACCTGGGCGAAGCCGGCCCGGCGCGCCAGTTCGGCGACCTGCTTCTCATGCGCCGGATGGCGGTAGCCGTGCATGAACACGATCGCCGCCGCGCGGCAGCCGGCGTCGAAGGCGGCTTTGAGATCGGCGGCGACGCGCTGTTCGTCGGGCGCGCGCAGCACCTCGCCCTCGGCGGTCACGCGCTCGTCGATTTCGACCACGCGTTCATAGACCAGATCGGGCAGGACGATGTGCCGCTCGAACAGCTTGGGCCGGTTCTGGTAGCCGATGCGGAGCGCGTCGCCGAAGCCCTTGGTGATGACCAGAACCGTGCGTTCGCCCTTACGCTCGAGAAGCGCGTTGGTGGCGACGGTGGTGCCCATCTTGACCGCGTCGATGGCCTGGCCGGGCAGCTTCGCATCCGGCGCCAGGCCCAACAACTCGCGGATGCCGGCGATGGCGGCGTCGCCGCTACGGCCGGGATTTTCCGAGAGCAGCTTGCGGGTGAGCAGTTCGCCGTCGGGACGGCGCGCCACCACGTCAGTGAAGGTGCCGCCGCGGTCGATCCAGAACTGCCAGCCGGTCATGCCCGCCTAGTGTGAGGCGTGGCCGTGACCGCCCGAATCATGATCGGCGGGCCCGGGATCTCCACGCACCGTGATGGCGAACAGGCAGCCCGCGATGGCGGCGGTGCCGAGAACGAACAGAACCCAACCGAAAGTGAAGGACATGGCGCGCCTCTCCTGAAAACCGATCAAATCAGGCCGCGCGAGGCGGCGCAAGGCCGGGGCGCGATTCCCACGAAGGATCGGGGTGATTGGCCGGTGGTTTGCTTTCCGCTAGGCTCCACGCCGTTTCCCATGCGAATCAGCGAACGCCCCTCGCCCAATTTCGACGCCCGCAACGGCGCGGCGGACATGCTGATCCTTCATTACACCGGCATGAAAAGCGCGGACGAGGCGCTGGTGCGGCTGACCTCGCCCGAAGCCCGGGTCAGCGCCCATTACCTGATCGACGAGGATGGATCGGTCATCCGCCTGGTGGCGGAGGACAAGCGCGCCTGGCATGCCGGGGTGTCGAGCTGGCGCGGGCGCACCGACATCAACGGCGCGTCGATCGGCATCGAACTGGTCAATCCCGGCCATGAATGGGGCTACCGGAATTTTCCGGACAAGCAGATGGCGGCGCTGGAAGAGCTGTGCCGCGGCATTCTCCAGCGCCACCGGATTCCGGCGCGCCATGTGCTCGGCCATT
>DATNMV010000223.1:0-2248 GCA_035602175.1 Allostellaceae bacterium | reverse complement strand
GGCGGCCGCCGTGGCGGCGAAGCGGTCGCGCAAAATCTCGGCAACGCGGCAGTGCAGGACCTGGCGCCGGCTCCTGAGCAGATTTTCGTAGGCCGCGTCCTGAATGAGCGCGTGCTTGAAACGATAATCGCTTTCCGGCGGCAGGCCCTGGACCAGCACAATGTCGGCATCAGCGAGTTTCTCTAGCGCCGCTTGCAGGGCTGCGTCCTCCATCCCGGCGAGCGCGCGCAGCAGGCCATAGGAGAAGCCGCGGCCGATCACCGAGCCGATCTGCGCCACTTCGCGCGCCGGGCCGAGCCGGTCGAGCCGTGCCATCAGCGATTGCTGCAGTGTCGGCGGGATCGCCTCGATGCCGCCGCCGTGCTCGCCGCGCTCCAAGAGAAGCCGCGTCACTTCTTCGACGAACAGCGGCACGCCGCCGGTGCGGGCGGCGACGTCCTCGACCACATCGCGCGGCAGCGCGTGGCGGGCGGAAAGCTCCGCCACCATGTCGCGCACCTGCGCGCGATCGAGCGGCGCCAGCGAAATCGTGCCGTGATGCGAGCGCATGCCCCAAGGCGCGCGGAATTCGGGCCGCGTCGTCGCCACGATGAGCAGCGGCGCCAGCGCGCCACGCTCGGCGATGCCGCGCAGCACGTCGAGCGTGGTCGGATCGGCCCAATGCAGATCCTCGAACGCCAGCACGATCGGCTGAACCTTTGCGCTCGCCATTACCCAATTGGTCAGCGCCGCCAATTGCCGCCGGCGCAATTCCTCGGGCGCCAAGGCCGGGGTGCGTGCTTGCGGAAGAGGAATGTCGAGGAGCGGCGCCAGCAAAGAAACATTCTCCGCGGGATCGAGCTTGACCTGCGCCAACGCGCTTTCCAATTCGGCGAGCCGCCGCTCCGCCGGTACGTCCGCGCCGCCGAAACGCGCCCGGCCCCACTCGGCGATCGGATGCAGCGGCGTGTTCTGCAAAAGCTGTGAGCAGCTCCATTCGACCCAGGTGTGCGGCGTCTCCCTCAGCCGGTTATGGAATTCTTCGATCAGGCGCGATTTTCCGAGCCCGGGCTCGCCGACGATCATCACCAATTGGCCGTCGCCTTGTCGCGCCCGTTCCCAGCGCCTCAGCAGCATCGTCATTTCGTCGTCGCGCCCGACGAGCGGCGTGAGCTGGCGCTGCCCCGAGCGGCGGCCACCGCCGCTGGCGCGGACGAGCCGGTACAATGCTGTCGGCTCCGGCACGCCCTTGAGGGCGTGGATGCCGCGTTCTTCCGCGACAAACAGCCCGGCGACCTGGCGCTGCACCCGCGAAGTGACCAGGACCGCGCCCGGTTCGGCCAGCGCCTGTACCCGCGCCGCGACGTTGGCCACGTCGCCGTAAATCTCGCCGGCTGCATCCACGACCGCCGTGCCGGTTTCCAGCCCGATGCGGGCGGCGAGCACCGGTTTGCCGGTGCCCTCGTTCCTGCGGTTCAACTCGGCGAGCGCGCGCTGGATCGCGAGCGCCGCCCGCGCCGCGCGTTCGGCGTCGTTCTCATGCGCCACCGGGTAGCCGAACAGCGCCATCAGCCCGTCGCCGAGCTTCTTGGCGACATGCCCGCCCATCTCCGTCACCGCCGCCGTGGCGGCATCGAGATAGGAGCTGACGAGATCGCGCCATTCCTCAGCGTCGAGCCGCGCGGCGATGCCGGTCGAATCCACCAGATCGCAGAACATCACGGTGAGATAGCGCCGCTCACCGGCACCGGCGGCTTCCGGAAGCGGCGGTACAGTCAGTGAAGGTGCCGATGCCGCCGCGCGAGGAGGCGCAGCCGGCGTGTTGTCGAGGTTGGCGATCGCGCGCAGCATTTTGCGCCGGTCGCCGAGGAGAACGCCCAGCTTCTCCAAGTCCTGATCGGTCAGATCGGGCAGGACCGGGAAATCAATGCGGTTTTCGGCAAAGGCCTTCGCGTACTCGGACATGCCGAGCTTCTCGAGCCAATCCGCTATCAGCTGCATCGCGGCCCTTCCCACGAGGACGAGGGCATCAGGGAGTTTATCTGATAAATTCTCAGCGCAGTAGACCGCTCGAACCTGGCCAAACAATCCTCGGCGCTAAATTTGGAGCTATCAATGAACGACGGATCGAACCGTCGATGACGTCCTGCAATTTTGCGGATGGCCTCACACAATCAGCATAGTTTTCGACCGCTGCAATGCACACTCCACTTCCGCTAATGGAATGGTCCGGCCGTGCTCCTGCCCCGCCAGCGATCGAAGCTGGCAA
>DATNMV010000222.1:0-6258 GCA_035602175.1 Allostellaceae bacterium | reverse complement strand
GAAGCGGCGCACGGCTTCGTCGCCCATCGCTGCGGCGACGACACCGCCTGGAACATGGGTCGCGTCACCTTCAACCCGCTGAAGCACATCGACCCGATCGGCACGGTGGCGATGCCGCTGCTTCTGTTCCTGGCTTCGGGCGGCAAGTTCCTGTTCGGCTATGCCAAGCCGGTGCCGGTGAGCTTCGACAAGCTGAACCATCCGCGCCGCGACATGGTCTATGTCGCGCTGGCCGGGCCGGGGATCAATGTGCTGCTGGCGATCGTCTCGGCGTTGCTGATGTATCTGGTGCCGCATCTGCCCGGCTCTTTCCAAGACTGGACCCAGCTCAACCTGGAATTTTCGGTCGAGATCAACATCATCCTGGCGGTGTTCAACATGATTCCGCTGCCGCCCTTGGACGGCGGACGCGTCGCTGTGGGGATATTGCCGGATGCGCTGGCGCTGCCGCTCGCCCGGCTGGAGCGGGTCGGAATCCTGATCCTGGTCGCGGTGCTGTTCCTGTTGCCGATGATCGGCGACAAGTTTGGCGTCGATCTCAACATCATCGGCAGCGTGGTCGAGGGGCCGGTCAACTGGCTGATCGGCGCCATCGGCTGGCTCACCGGGGCGAGGGTGGGATGAGCGCCGAGCTCGAGCCCTTCGAACTGCCGCAGCAGCGGCCCCACTCCAGCGCCGATCTGGTGGTGGATCTCGAGGGCTATGAAGGGCCGATCGATATCTTGCTCACCCTGGCGCGCGAACAGAAGGTCGATCTCACCAAGATATCGATCCTGCGCTTGGCCGATCAGTATCTCGCCTTCATCGCCGCGGCGCGCAGCCTCAAGCTCGAGATCGCCGCGGACTATCTGGTCATGGCGGCGTGGCTGGCCTATCTCAAGTCGCGGCTGCTGCTGCCGCAGCCGCCGGGGCCGGGCGAGCCGAGCGCCGACGAGCTGGCGGCGGCGCTGGCCCATCGCCTGCAACGCCTCGAAGCCATGCAGCAGGCCGGATCGCAATTGTTCGCCCGGCCACTGCTGGGCCGCGACGTGTTCCGCCGGGGAGCGCCCGAGGGCCTGCCGCGGAAATTCATTCCGCTTTACGACACCAGCATCTATGAACTGCTCAAGGCCTACGGCACCGGGCGCGAGCGCCACGACGCCGCGGTGCTGTCCATCGCTCCGGCCGAGCTCTATTCCATGGACGACGCGCTGCAACGCCTGTCGCGCGTGGTCGGTCATGTGCCGGAATGGCGCATGCTGATGAGTTTCCTGCCGGCCCATCTGGGCGACGCGCTGGTACGCCGCTCCGCCGTCGCATCCACTTTCGCCGCCAGCCTTGAGCTGGTGCGTTCCGGCAAGATCCAGCTGCGCCAGGAAATGGCGTTCGGCCCGATCTATCTGCGCAGCCCGCCGTCCGAGGCCCAACGAGACAATCGAGAAGAAAATGAGCAAAACCGATAAGCACGCGGAGAAAGACAACCAGCGCGCCGATCATCTGCGGCTGCTGGAAGCGCTACTGTTCGCCTCGGCCGCGCCGGTGGACGAAATCAATATCAGGCTGCGTCTGCCCAAGAGCGCCGATATTCCGTCGCTGCTGGCCGAGATCGGGGAGCATTACCGCGGCCGCGGCGTCAATCTCGTCAAGGTGGCGGGCGGCTGGACGATGCGCACCGCGCCCGATCTGGGTCCGCGTCTGAAGCTCGAACAGAAGGTGCAGCGCAAGCTCTCACGCGCCGCGATCGAGACCCTGGCCATCGTGGCATATCACCAGCCGGTGACGCGCGCCGAGATCGAGGACATCCGCGGCGTGGTGGTTTCCACCGGCACGCTCGACGTGCTGATGGAATCGGGCTGGATCGGACCCAAGGGCCGGCGCGAGACGCCGGGCAGGCCGGTGACCTGGGTCACCACCGAGGCGTTCCTGCAGCATTTCGGCCTCTCCGAGATCGGCGATCTGCCGGGCATGGAGGAATTGCGCGCCGCCGGGCTGATCGGGCCGCGGCCCGAATTCGCCCTGCCCGAAATCGGTCAGCTGGCCGAATTGCCGCTCAACCAACCCGAGGAAGAGCGCGAAGCGGACCGGGCGGCCGAGGCCGAAGCGGCGGAAGAGTTGGCGCCGCGCGACAGCGATGACTGAAGCGGCGGCCCATGTTTGATTTCGCCTGGTCGGAGATCGCGCTCATCGCCGTGGTGGCCTTGATCGTCATCGGGCCGAAGGATTTGCCGCGCGTGCTCAAGACCGTGGGGATCTGGGTGCGCAAGGCGCGCGGCATCGCCCGCGAATTCCAAGGCAGCATCGAGCAGATGGTGCGTGAAGCCGAGCTGGACGACGTGAAGAAGAATCTCGACAAGGCGGCGGGATTCAGTTTCGACGATGAAATAAAAAAGACCATCGATCCGAAGGGCGAGATCGAACAGGCGCTGGCGCCGCCGGCGGAACTGACTGGTCAAAATACTCCCGCGATTCCTGCTGTCCCGGCCGACGCGCCTCAACCGGAGGCATCGCCGGCCGAAACGCCCGCCGTGCCCGCCCCGGATAAGAAGGCCGCCCCATGAGCGAGGCCGGCGAGGAGCTCGAAGAAGGCAAGATGCCGCTGCTCGAGCATCTGATCGAGTTGAGAAAGCGGCTGCTCTATTCCGCGATCGCTTTTTTGATCGCCTTCGCTCCGTGCTGGTATTTCAGCAAGGAGATCTACAATTTTCTAGCCGCGCCCTTGGCGTCGGCGCTCGCCAACCAGGTGGGGCGGCATCTCATCTACACCGACCTGACCGAGGCGTTTTTCACCAATCTGCGCGTGGCGTTCTGGGCGGCTTTCTGTCTGGCTTTTCCCTTCATGGCGACCCAGCTCTGGTTGTTCGTCGCGCCCGGACTTTACAAGCAGGAGCGCCGCGCCTTCCTGCCCTATCTATTCGCCTCGCCGCTTCTGTTCATCGCCGGTGGTTCGCTGGTCTACTGGGTAATTTTTCCGGTGGCGTGGCGATTCTTTCTGAGCTTCGAAACGCCCGGCGGGCCGGGCTCGCTGCCCATCGAGGTCGAGCCGAAGGTCTCGGAATATCTCACCCTGGTGATGCGGCTGATGCTGGCCTTCGGCGTGGCGTTTCAGCTGCCGGTCCTGCTCACCTTGATGGCGCGGGTCGGGCTGGTGACCTCGCAGCAGCTCGCTGCCAAGCGCCGCTACGCCATTGTCGGCGTGTTCATCGCCGCCGCGATATTGACGCCGCCCGATATTTTCAGCCAGGTATCCCTGGCGGTGCCGCTGCTGCTGCTGTTCGAGATTTCGATCATTTGCTGCCGCATGGTCGAGAAGAAGCGCGCCAAGCGCGAGGCCGAAGAAGAAGCCGAACTCAAGGGCAAGAGCTGATGTTCGACATCAAATCCATTCGCGACAATCCCGCTGCCTTCGACCAGGGCCTGAAACGGCGCGACATGGAGCCGATTTCCGGCCAGATACTGCGGCTCGACACGCGCTGGCGCGAGTTCCAGACTCAGGCCGAGCAGCTTCAGGCCGAACGCAACAAGCTCGCCAAGGAGATCGGCGCCGCCAAGGCGAAGGGCGGCGACGTGGCCGCGCTCATGAAACAAGTGGCCGAAAGCAAAGAGAAGCAGGCGGTGCTGGAGGCCGAGGCCAGCAGCCTGCGCGTTGCCATCGACGCGGCGCTGGCGCCCATTCCCAACCTGCCCGCTGATGACGTGCCCGAAGGCAAGGACGCTTCGTCCAACAAGCTGATGCGCGAGGGCGGCAAGCCGCCCAAATTCCCGTTCAAGGCCAAGGATCATGTTGGCATCGGCGAAGTCCTCGGCATGATGGATTTCGAACGCGCGACCAAGATTTCCGGATCGCGCTTTGTCGTGTTGTCGGGCGGGCTCGCCCGGCTGGAACGTGCGCTCTCGGCCTTCATGCTCGATCTGCACATGGGCGAATTCGGCTATACCGAGGTTTCGCCGCCCTATCTGGTACGTGACGAGGCCGCCTTCGGCACCGGACAATTGCCCAAATTCGCCGAGGATCTGTTCAAGACGACGACGGGGTTGTGGCTGATACCGACCGCGGAAGTCCCGCTCACCAATCTGGTGCGCGATCAGATCACGGATCAGGCGCGGCTGCCGTTGCGCTTCGTGGCATCCACGCCCTGTTTCCGCTCCGAGGCCGGGGCGGCGGGCAAGGACACGCGCGGCATGATCCGCCAGCACCAGTTCAATAAGGTGGAGTTGGTCTCGATCGCGCATCCGGACAGTTCCAACGACGAGCACGAGCGCATGACCCAATGCGCCGAGGAAGTGCTGAAGCGTCTCAAACTGCCTTATCGCGTTATGCTGCTCTGCGCCGGCGAGATGGGCGCGGCCGCGCGCAAAACCTACGATCTCGAAGTCTGGCTGCCGGGGCAGGGGGCCTATCGCGAAATCTCGTCCTGCTCGAATTGCGGCGATTACCAGGCGCGGCGCATGGGCGCGCGCTTCAAGGCGAAGGACGAAAAGGGCACGCGCTTCGTCCACACCCTCAACGGCTCGGGCTTGGCGGTGGGCCGCGCGCTCATCGCCGTGATGGAGAATTTCCAGCAAGCAGACGGCTCGATCGCCGTGCCCGAGGCGCTGCAACCCTATATGGGCGGGACCAAGACGATTGCCGCCGGTCGCTGACAGCGCCGAGTTCAAGCAGAAGCGGACGGAGCTCCTGGCCGAGTTGCGTGCCGAAGGCATCACCGACAGCCGCGTATTGGACGCGATGGAGCGCACGCCGCGCGAATTGTTCGTGCCCGCGGCCTTCCGCGAAAAAGCCTATGACAACGTGGCGCTGCCCATCGGTCACGGCCAGACCATTAGCCAGCCTTATATCGTCGCGCTGATGAGCCAGGCGCTCGAGGTCGGCGAGCGCCACAAGGTGCTGGAGGTGGGCACCGGCTCGGGCTATCAGGCGGCGGTGCTGGCGCGGCTGTGCCGCCGCGTGCTCACCATCGAGCGCCACCGCGCGCTCTTGAAAGAGGCCGAGGCGCGTTTCGCCAAGCTCCGCCTCAACAACGTCACCGGCCGCTTCGGCGACGGCACCAAGGGCTGGCCCGAGCACGAAACCTTCGACCGCATCATCGTCACCGCGGCGGCCTCGCATATTCCCGATAATTTGCTCGCGCATCTGGCCGATGATGGCGTGCTGGTGGCGCCCATCGGCGAAAGCCGGCACGACCAGAAGCTCTATCGCGTGACCCGCCGGAACGGCCATTACCAGGCCGAAGAATTGTGCCGGGTGCGCTTCGTGCCGCTGGTTCCGGGGCTGCCGCGGGAAAACGGGGCGCGCGAAGGCCTGTCGCGGCCGGGCAAGCGCGACTAGACTGGCGCCATGGTCCGGCGCGGGGGAATTCTGCTTTTACTGCTGACGGGACTCGCCGCTTGCGGCCCGCGCACCGAACCACCGGCGCCGGTCACCATTCACGCCGATAACGGCACCTTGCGCACGCAGCCGCCGGAATCGCCGCCTCCGGTTCTAAGGGATACGGCGGATCCGCCGCCGGGCGCCGTGCAAAGCAATTCGGCGGTTACGCCACCGGAAGCACGGAGCCGCGGCACGGAACCCACGGTCGTCGCAGCGGGCGAACGCGCGCGCGAAGCGGGCGGACAGATCACGATACAGAACGGCGACACGCTCTATGCCGTCTCGCGCCGCACGGGCGTGCCGGTGCGCGACCTGATCGACGCCAATCACCTCGATCCGCCTTTCACCCTGACCACCGGGCAGACATTGACCGTGCCGCAACAGCGCCGCCAGGTGGTGCGCGCCGGCGACACGCTTTACAGCATCGCCAATCAATACGGCGTCGACATGAGCACGCTGGCCAGCGCCAACAATCTCCAGCCGCCTTACACGTTGCGGGTGGGAGATTCACTGTTGCTGCCGGCCGCGCCGGAACAGGTCGCCGCTCAAGGAGGTTTGTCGCCTCCGACGACGGGGGCGCCGGGCGCCGCCGCGAGCGCGCCTGCCAAGCCGGAAGGGCCGCTGCCCGCGCCGCCGCCGCGCGGCGGCCGTTTCCTATGGCCGGTGTCGATCAAAGGTAAGGTGGTCGAACGCTTCGGCGCGGGATCGAACGGTACGCATAATGACGGCATCAACATCGCCGCGCCCAAAGGCACGCCGGTGCGCGCGGCGGATGCGGGCGTGGTCGCCTATGCCGGCAACGAGCTCAAGGGCTACGGCAATCTCTTGCTGATCAAGCATGCGGGCGGCTGGATGACCGCCTATGCGCATAACGACGCGCTGCTGGTGAAGCGCGGCGAGACCGTGAAGCG
>DATNMV010000221.1:0-11494 GCA_035602175.1 Allostellaceae bacterium | reverse complement strand
CGGAAATCCCGGCAACTGTTCAAGGGCTTCACCCTGGGTAGCATGAGCATGGCGGCCTACCAATTCGCCGCCTGAGGATGCTCGCGGGCGCGGCGCGCCTCATAGGCTTTGAGATTGGCGTAAGCCAGGCGCAGCACGGATAACCCCGGCGGCAAGACGCGCTCGCCGCGGCGGACGAGATCGCCGATGACGTGATCCGCCTCAGTCCGCCCGCCGTGCTCGATATCGCGCAGCATCGAGGCGGTGAACGGCGAACCCGCCGCCGTCAGCAGGGCGCGTAGGCATTCGATCACCTCGGGCCGGGGCGCGAATCCGGATCCCGCCGCAATCGCCCGGCATTCCTCCAGCAGCTGAAGCGACAAAGGCGCGCCGCCCGCCGCCGCGATGTCGCCGATCGATGCGCGCATCAGGCAGGTGATGCCCGCTAGGCCGGCGATGAAAACCCATTTCTCCCACATTTCGAGCATGATCTGCGTGCTGGCGCGCGCCTCGGTCTTAACGCCGGCGAATTCCCGCGCTATCGCCTCGATGCGCGGCGAGCGCAAGCCTTCGCGCTCGCCGAAGCCCAGAATATGCCCGTCGTTCAAATGCAGGATGCGGCCCTGGTCGTCGAGCGTCGCGGAGAGCAGCAGGACCGCGCCGCCGAGGACGCGGTCCTTGCCGAAGCGCCGGTCGAGCAGGTCGAGATGACTCATGCCGTTCAAAAGCGGCAGGATCGCGGTTTCGGGCCCGACTGCGGCGGAAAAGGAATCGATGGCGGCTTCGAGGTCGTAGGCCTTCAGGCTCAGCAGGATCAGGTCAAAAGGCCGGCGCAGCTCCTGGGACTGGATGGTCGGCGGCTTGGCGAGCGCAACATCGCCCAAGCGGCTTTTGATCACCAGGCCGGTTTCGGCGAGCTGGGCCGCGCGCTTCGACCGGACGAGGAAGGTCACGTCGCGCCCGGCTTCGAGCAGCCGGCCGCCGAAATATCCGCCGATGGCGCCGGCGCCGATTACCAGAATTTTCATGGCCATCTCCCTTGGCGCAGGTTCATATCATAATGGCGGCGCGAATGTCTTGGACGGCCGGGCGGGAGAGGGCATGAACGAACTCTATTTCGAGGATCTCGCCGTCGGGCAGCGTTCCGGCTCGGGGCGGGTCAAGGTCGGCGCGGATGCGATCAAATCCTTTGCCGCGCAATTCGACCCTCAGCCTTTCCATCTCGACGAGGCGACGGCTTCAGCCACGCGCTTCAAGGGCCTAGCGGCGAGCGGCTGGCACACCGCTGCGCTTACCATGCGGCTTCTGGTCGAAGGCGAATTCAAGCCGGCGGGCGGCATTCTCGGCGCCGGGGTCGAGCAATTATCCTGGCCGCGCCCGGTGCGGCCGGGCGACGAGTTGCGCGTCGAAAGCGAAGTGATCGAACTGCGTCCGTCAAAATCGCAGTCCGATTTAGGGTTGGCCAAGGTGCGGGTGACGACGTTCAACCAGAACAACGAGCCGGTTCAAATCTTCACCGCCACCCTGATCTTGCCGAAAAGACCGGCCTAGACAACGCCGCCCTCAAACTCCGCCCGGCAGCAACCCCTTGGCTTTCATGGTCGGCTGCGCGGCGGGCGAGAATTGAATATACCGTATGAAGGCCGCGGCGGCTTTCGGGTCCCGGGCGGTGGTTGAAATTGCCGCGGTCAGCACGACATAGGTCTGCAACGCCTCGGGGAAGGGCACGACCGTGACGCCCTTGACCGCTTTCAGTTCCGGCATCAGTTGGATTGCCATGTCGGCCTGACCGTCGACCACGAGCTGCGCGGTGTGACCGCTGGGAATGGTCTTGGCCTTGGCCGCGACCTGGTCGGCTATCCCGAGCTGGCCGATCAGCTTGGCGAAGGCGATGCCGCTCTGGCCGGTGGTGGTGTAGGCGATCGACTTGGCGTTGAGCAGCGCGCGCTTGAGGTCGGCGGCGTTTGCGATATGCGGCCGGGGCGTGCCCTTCTTCACCGCCAGGCCGATGCCGGTATGGGCGATGGCGGTTGACTCGCCGAGCACGACCTTGCCGCTCTTGCCCAGATCGTCGATCGCCGCCGGGGTCAGGATGACGACGTCGAAGGCCTTGCCGCCGTCGATCTGCCCTTTGATCAAGTTCGAGGTGTCGAAGGTCATGTCGAGCTTGTTGCCGCTTGCCTTCTCGAATTTCGGCCCCAGCACCGTGAGCATCGTCGTGAGGGCGTCCGAGCTGCCGACCGCGATCTCGGCGGCCTGGACCGGAACCTGAAGCAGAACGAGCGCCAAGACGCCCGCGAACGCGGCTAATATCCTGTTCATCGTTTCCTCCCCGTTTTAAACCTGCGCGGTTAGCCGCGCGTCGGTACGCCCTTGTCGGCAAACACCTGTTTCAACTCGCCCGATTCGAACATCTCGCTGACGATGTCGCAGCCGCCGACGAACTCGCCCTTGACGTAGAGCTGCGGAATCGTCGGCCAGTTGGAGAAATCCTTGACGCCCTGGCGGATCGCCGGATCGGCCAGCACGTCCACGCCCTTGAACTTCACGCCCAGGGTGGTGAGGATCTGGACGACGCGCGCGGAGAAGCCGCATTGCGGGAAAACCGGCGTGCCCTTCATGTAGAGCAGCACGGGATTTTCGGAAATCTCCTGCTTGATGCGGTCGGCGGCGGTGGTGGCGGTATCGCTCATGGGTAACCTCTTTCCTAGTCCTACTCTATTCCTCGGGGGCGCTGGTCTGCAAGGCGAGGGCGTGCAGCTCGTTGCCCATGCGGGATCCCAGCGCGCGGTAGACCATCTGGTGCTGCTGCACCCGGCTCTTGCCCTTGAAGGCGGAGGACACGACATGGGCCGACCAATGATTGTCGTCGTCGACCAGCGCCGCGATGGTGATGCGCGCATCGGGCAGGCCCGCCTTGATGAGCTTCTCGATGGTGGCCGCGTCGAGCGCCATGCTGTCTCCGGAAGGGCCTAGACCGCCGCCGCCATGTAGGCGGGCAGCCAAGCCTCGTTGATGCGCCGCAATTCCGCAACCGATATGGCACCGATGTCCCGGATAGTCAACGCGTCGCCGCCGGTTTTGCCGAGGATCTGCGCCGCAACCCCGGCCTGGCGCGCCGCTTTAAGCAGCGCGTCGGGCTGGGATGCGGTGAGCGCATAGCGGGCCTGGTCCTCGCCGAAGAGAAAGGCATGGGCGGGCAGGGCTCCCGGAATCGAAATGCTCGCGCCGATGCCGCCCGCCATCGCCATCTCGGCCAGCGCCACCAACAGCCCGCCATCGGACAGATCGTGGCAGGCGGAAACCGTGCCGCCACGGATTTGCGCGCGCACGAAATCGCCGTTGCGCTTTTCGGCGTCGAGATCGACCGCGGGCGGAGCGCCTTCCTCGCGGCCCAGCACTTCGCGCAGGTAAAGCGACTGGCCCAGATGGCCGCGCGTTTCTCCAATCAGAACGATCGTTTCGCCGGCGCACTTGAAGTCGAGGCTCACGCTCTTTGCCGCGTCTTCAATGAGCCCGACGCCGCCGATGGCGGGCGTGGGCAAAATCCCGCTGCCGTTGGTTTCGTTGTAAAGCGAGACATTGCCGGAGACCACCGGGTAATCGAGCGCAAGACAAGCCTCGCGCATGCCCTCGATGGCCAAGGCGAATTGGCCCATGATCTCGGGCCGCTCGGGATTGCCGAAATTCATGTTGTCGGTGATCGCCAAGGGCAGCGCGCCCACGGCGGTGAGGTTGCGCCAGCTTTCCGCCACCGCCTGCGCGCCGCCGCGCTTCGGGTCGGCGGCGACATAACGCGGCGTGCAATCGGTCGAAAGCGCCAGCGCCTTCTTGCGGCCCGGGATGCGCACCACCGCGGCGTCGCCGCCCGGGCGCTGCACCGTGTGACCCATCACCAGGTGATCGTATTGTTCCCAGATCCAGCGCTTGGAAGAAAGATCGGGACAGCCGATCAATGTCTTCAGCGTGGCGATCGGTTCGGTGGCTTTCACGTCCTGGATGGCAAGCTTGGGCAAAGCGGGAGCTTGCGTCCAGGCGCGCTCGTATAACGGCGCCTCGGTGACCAGCGGCCTCACCGGCATGTCGGCGGCAACTTTGCCGTTCTTTTTCAACACCAGCTTTCCGCTGTCGGTGACGCGGCCGATGACGGCGAAATCGAGTTCCCATTTCTCGAAGATCTTGCGCGCCAGATCCTGCCGCTCGGGCTTGAGGACCATGAGCATGCGCTCCTGGCTTTCGGACAGCATGATCTCGTAGGCGGTCATGTTCTCTTCGCGCGTCGGCACAAGGTCGAGATCGAGCTCGATGCCGAGCCCGCCCTTGCCCGCCATCTCAACCGAGGAGGAGGTCAGCCCCGCCGCGCCCATGTCCTGGATGGCGACGATGGCGTCGGAATCCATCAACTCCAGGCAGGCCTCGATCAGCAGCTTCTCGGTGAAGGGATCGCCCACTTGCACCGTCGGCCGCTTCGATTCCGAATCCTCGCTGAATTCCGCCGAGGCCATGGTGGCGCCGTGAATCCCGTCGCGGCCGGTTTTGGCGCCGACGTAGATCACCGGATTGCCGGGCCCGGACGCTTTCGAATAGAAAATCCGGTCGGCGCGGGCGAGGCCGACGGTCATGGCGTTGACGAGAATATTGCCGTTATAACTCGGGTGGAAATTGCACTCGCCGCCCACCGTCGGCACGCCGACGCAATTGCCGTAGCCGCCGATGCCGCGTACCACGCCCTCGACCAGATGCCTGGTCTTGGGATGGTCCGGGCTGCCGAAGCGCAGCGCGTTCAAATTGGCGATCGGCCGCGCGCCCATGGTGAAGACGTCGCGCAATATGCCGCCGACGCCGGTGGCCGCGCCCTGATAGGGCTCGATGAAGGAAGGATGGTTGTGGCTTTCCATCTTGAAGATGGCGGCCTCGCCGTCGCCGATGTCGATCACGCCGGCATTCTCGCCCGGGCCGCAGATGACGCGCTTGCCGGTTGTGGGCAATTTCTTGAGCCAGACCTTGGAGGATTTATAAGAGCAATGCTCGCTCCACATCACCGAGAAGATGCCGAGCTCGGTGAAATTTGGCGTGCGTCCCATGATGCGGCAGGCGCGGGCGAATTCCTCCGCATCGAGACCGAACTGGCGGGCGGTCTCCGCCGAAACCGTGTCGTTCAAGCGAGGGCCTCCACCAGCCCCTTGAAGAAGCCCTGGCCGTCGGTCGAGCCCAGCAGCGGGTCGGTCGCGTCCTCGGGATGCGGCATCAGCCCCAGCACGGTTTTCTTCGCGTTGAACACTCCGGCGATGTTGCGCGCCGAGCCGTTGGCGTTGCCGTCTTCGCCGAGCCTGCCTTCGGGCGTGCAGTAGCGGAAGGCCACGCGGCCTTCACCCTCGATGCGGTCGAGCGTGTCCTTGTCCGCGAAATAATTGCCGTCGTGATGCGCCACCGGCACGCGGATAACCTGGCCGGCGTTGTAGCCGCGGGTGAACACGCTCTGGCTGGTCTCGACCTTGAGGTGGACATCCTTGCAGTGGAATTTGAGCGTCTTGTTGACCAGCAGCACGCCCGGCAGCAGCCCGGCCTCGGTGATGATCTGGAAGCCGTTGCAGATGCCGAGCACCGGCGTTCCTTTCTCGGCCCGCGCCTTGACCTCGCGTATGATCGGCGAATGCGCCGCCATGGCGCCGCAGCGCAGGTAATCGCCGTAGGAAAATCCGCCGGGAATGACGATCAGGTCGGATTTGGGAAAATCGCTATCGCGGTGCCAGACCTTGAGCGGCTTCTTGCCGGCGGCGCGATGGAGCGCGTCATACACGTCCTGCTCACGATTCGAGCCGGGGAAGACGATGATGGCGGCTTGCATGGGCTGGGCGGCCTCGGGCGGCAGACGCTAGGCGTCTGACATAGCCCGTGCCACCCGCGCGTTCAAGCCCGCCGGCGCCGCGGTTGGCGCCGGTCTGCCAAGCTAAGGTGTCAGGTCACTTCCAGGGCGTGACCGGCGGCACGTTGCAAGGCGCCGGCATGGTAACGGTGGTGAAATCCGCCGGGCTGGCGATCTCGAGATAGAGCATGTCGGGCGAATAGTCGTAGAGATAATGGACAACGCCCGGCCGCTGATGCACCACATCGCCCGCCGCGACCAGGGTGGACTTGGTCTCGTACATGAACTTGGCCCAGCCCTTGAGCATGTAGACGATGTGGAAGGCGGCTTCGTGGCGGTGCCAGCCGGTGCCGTCTTCCGGCGGCAATTTCGCGCGGACGAGTTGCGCGATCACCAGGCCGTTGGTGGCCTTGGCGATGCCAAGGTCGCGATACTCGAAGAAATCGCGCAAGCCTCCTGACTTGAATTCGGTGTCGCCTTCATGGATGTGCGAGAAGGCGGTACGGATCAGCGTATCCGTCAACATCGGTCCCTGTCCCTCCATCGATACCCTCCTGGATATGGCGCCGGCGCCCCCTCATGGACGCGGCTGCTGGCGACAAGCATCCGCCTGTGCCTCGTTTGTTGCAATGCAAAAATCGTACTGTCGGCGAATTCCCGGGGTTTTCAGACCGTCGTGGCGAAAGAATATTGCGGCGCGCAAAAAATCGACAGAAGCGCCTGAAGTTTAGGCAGAGCGATTCTAAAACTCGACCTCCAATTCCTCGATCTCGGCCGGCTCCAGCTTGGCGGCGGCGACCCATTCCATCATCTCCGGCATGGACATGATCTGCTGGGAATATTTCTCGCACACCGCATCCTGCTTCACGCCGTAGGTGAGAAACCGGGTGACGACCGGCGCGTACATGGCGTCGGCCATGCAGCGCGGGCCGAACAGGAACGGGCCGCCCGATTCCTTGAGGCAATCGCGCCAGATGGAAACCACCCGGTCGATATCCGCCTTGGCGCGCGACCACACCTTGAAGCCGGGGAAATGGCCGTGCAGGTTCATCGGCAATGCTGACCGCAAGGTGCTGAAACCCGAATGAATCTCGCCCGAAATCGAGCGGCAGCGCGCCCGCCGCGCCTTGTCGGCCGGCAGCAGCCCGGCCTTGGGCATGACCTCGTTGAGATATTCGCCGATCGCCAGCGTGTCCCAGATCTTGATGCCGTCATGGGTCAGGCAGGGCACCAGGATGGAGGAGGACAGCAGCAGAATCTCGGCCTTGGCCGCCGGATCGTCGGGCGGCACCATCTGCTCCTCGAATTCCAGTCCGGAGAATTTGGTCAGGAGCCAGCCGCGCAGCGACCAGGACGAGTAGTTCTTGCTGCTGATGGTAAGCGTGGCCTTGGCCATTGGATTGCTCCCTGCCGCTTATGGACTGGTTGATTCCGTCCGGCTTGCGCCGGTCGCGGGCCCAAACCGCCCGGTTTGCCCGCGGCGACTCCCATCTCGCAATCCCCGTGCCAGGGGCCGGGATTGGCTTCGATATTGCATGTGCGAAGAGGATCAGGGAGGTTAGGGATGGAGGGAGCCGGCTTGATTTACGAGGCTTATCAATCCCATGCCGACCTGACCGCGCCGTTGAGGGCGGCCGCCAAGGCGGCGCGCCGGCTGCTGGCCAAGCCCTGGCCCGGCATGGACCAGGGCGGCTCGATGCGCCGCATGGCCGCGGCCTATGAGCTGTTGTCGCGCGCGGGGCTGAGCCACACAAGGCCCGCCTACGGCATCGACAGCGTGATGGTGGAAGGGCGCGAGGTCGCGGTCGAGGAGGAGGTGGCCTTGTCCACGCCCTTCGGCTCGCTGTTGCATTTCAAGAAGGACATGGCGGCGTCGCAGCCGCGGGTGCTGATCGTGGCGCCGATGTCGGGGCATTTCGCGACCCTGCTGCGCAGCACGGCGCGCACCATGCTGGCCGATTTCGACGTCTACATCACCGATTGGCACAATGCGCGCGACATTCCGCTGGCCCAGGGCAAGTTCGATCTCGACGATTTCATCGAAATCCTGATCGCGTTCCTGGCGGCGATCGGGCCGGGCGCGCATCTGGTGGCGGTGTGCCAGCCGACGGTGGCGGCGCTGGCGGCCACATCGATCATGGCCGAGGACGACAATCCCGCCCGGCCGTCGAGCCTGACGCTGATGGCGGGGCCGATGGACGCGCGCATCAGCCCGACCAAGGTCAACGAGCTCGCGACCAAGCATCCGCTCGACTGGTTCAAGAGCCATCTCATCCATTACGTTCCGCTGCGCCACGCCGGGGCGCTGCGCCGGGTCTATCCGGGCTTTTTGCAGCTGGCGGGGTTCATGAGCATGAATCTCGAGCGCCACATCAAGACCCACCTCGAATTCTACGACAATCTGGTGAAGGGCGAGACCGCCAAGGCCGAGGCGATCCGCACCTTCTACGACGAATATTTCGCGGTGATGGATCTGCCGGCCGAGTTCTTCCTCCAGACCGTGCGCGACGTGTTCCAGGAATACACCCTGGCCAAGGGGACGATGGAATGGCGCGGCCGCAAGGTGAACCCGCGCGCCATCAAGCGGATGGCGCTTTTGACCGTCGAGGGCGAGAAGGACGACATCTGCGCGGTGGGCCAGACCATGGCGGCGCAGGAGATGTGCGCGAGCATCCGGCCCTATTTCAAGACCCACCACGTGCAGACCGGCGTCGGCCATTACGGCGTGTTCAACGGAAGGCGCTGGCAGAACGAAATCTACCCGATCGTCCGCGACACCATCTTCAACAGCGATTGAGCGGCGGTTAACGCGCTTTCTTGCCGCGCTTTTCCCGGCGCGACTGGCCCGATTCCGAAAGCGCGATGGCGATCGCCTGCTGGCGGTTTTTCACCTTACGCCCGGAGCGGCTCTTGAGCGAACCGATCTTGTACTCGTGCAGGACGCGTTCGACTCTGCGTTTCTGTTTCGCGGTGGTCATGGCGTGATCTCGATCCGGTAGCTTTCGATGAGGGTGTTGGCCAAAAGCTTGTTGCACATCGCCTCGAGCGCGGTCTTGGCCTTGGTCGCGTCGGTTTCCGATAATTCCAAATCGATCACCTTGCCCTGGCGCACCTCACCCACGCCCTTGAATCCCAACGAGGCCAGCGCATGGGAGATCGCCTTGCCCTGCGGGTCGAGCACGCCGGGCTTGGGCATCACGTGAACGCGGGCTTTCATCGTCCGGGCGCTCACTGCACCGCTTGCGGGCCCTTGAGGTCGCCGGGCGCGCCCTCGGTCAGCAGGCCCAATCGGCGCGCCACCTCTTGATAGGCCTCTTCGACCTTGCCGAGGTCGCGGCGGAAGCGGTCCTTGTCGAGCTTCTCGTTGGTCTTCAAATCCCACAGCCGGCAATTGTCGGGGCTGATCTCGTCGGCCAACACGATGCGCATCTCGTTGTCGTCGTTGAAGAGCCGGCCGAATTCCAGCTTGAAGTCGATCAGCTTGATGCCGATGCCGAGGAACAGGCCGGTGAGGAAATCGTTCACCCGGAGCGACATCTGCATGATCTCATCGATGTCCTGGGTGGTCGCCCAGCCGAAGGCGGTGATGTGTTCCTCCGACACCATCGGATCGCCGAGCTCGTCCTTCTTGTAATAATACTCGACGATGGAGCGCGGCAGCGCCTGGCCCTCGGGAATGCCGAAGCGCTTGGCCAGCGAGCCCGCCACCACGTTCCGGACGACGACTTCAATCGGGATGATCTGCACCTGGCGGATAAGCTGCTCGCGCATGTTGAGGCGGCGGACGGAATGGGTCGGGATGCCGATCTCGGCGAGCTTCACCATCAGATATTCGCTGATGCGGTTGTTGAGCACGCCCTTGCCGGTGATCGTGCCCTTTTTCTGGTTGTTGAAGGCGGTGGCGTCGTCCTTGAAGTACTGCACCAGCGTGCCGGGCTCGGGGCCCTCGAACAGCACCTTGGCTTTGCCTTCGTAAACCTGCTTGCGTCTGCTCATGGGCGGCGGCCTGTTTGTTTTGCTGCTCCGCAGCGGGGTTGTTTCGCCGCTTCGCGGCAGGGGTCCGTTCGTTCCTTATATAGCCTCAGGACGGCGCCGTCACAACGCCGGAGGGCCGATTCGTTCACAGCGGAATGTCGCGCCAGGGCGCGGCCCGAGGCTGCCAGGCGGCGAAGCGGAAAACCGGTTTCAGCCCGTTGCCCGGCACGGACAAGGCAATGAGCGCGCTCGACACCGTGGCGAAGCCGGATTCCAGCGTGAAGCGCATGGCGCTTTGCGGGTCGCCCTTGGGATCGGCGCTGTCGTCGGCCAGCAGTTCTTCCCACGCTTTCCATTGCCCGCGCCCCGGGTAGGGCAATGGCGCGGCCAGAAAGCGCGGGCGGTAGCGTTTCAGCCGTGGCGTGTCGTCGTCGAGATCGCCGGCCGCGATCATCGACAGGCCGGGCTTGAGCGCGGCAAGCGTCACCGGCCCGCCGCCGGGATCGGCGTGGCTGAGCCAGAAGGCGTCGCGGTTGTCGGCGACGATCATGTTGAAGCTGCGATAGGATTTGGGATCGATCGCGGCCAGCGCCTTGGCCGCCTCGGCGGCGTCGGCGTGGTCGAGCGCTTCCAGCACCAGCTCGCCGCGCGAGCGCGCGCCCGGCGCCGGGCCGAGCGAGCCGTAGCGGTTCAATATCCCCGCCGCCACGCCGTGATCGTTCAGCCCGAGCCAGGTGCCGCCGGCGAGCTCGTCCTTGCCCGCCAGCACCTCGGGCCGGTCGGGCCAGTGGCGCGCAGGCGCCAGCCAGGGACGCGCGATCATCTCGTCGCGGTTGGCGGCGATCAGCACCGGGTAATCGGCCCCCGGCCGGCGCAGGATCACGAAAGTGCACATGACGGTATGCGATGATGGACCGGCGCGCTACGATTGGCTAGAAGCGGATGGGGCAGGGGTACGGCATGACCACTTTCGACGAGCGCGAAAGGGCGCACGAAAAGAAGTTCTCGACCGAGCAGGAGCTGGCCTTCAAGGCCAAGGCGCGGCGCAACCATCTCCTCGGCTTGTGGGCGGCGGAGCAGCTGGGCCTGACGGGCAACGCCGCCGAGGCCTATGCGCGCGAGATCGTCGCCGGTGCGCTCGCCAAGCACGGCGACGAAGGCGTGGTGCACAAGATCGAAGGCGACTTCGCCAAGAAGGGCGTTAAGCACGACGAGATTCGCATCAAGCTTGAACTCGAACGCTTCGCCGCCGAGGCGCGGAAACAACTCGGCGTGCCGCGCTAGTTCCTGCCGAACACCCGCTTGAAAATGGCGTCGACGTATTTCAGGTGATAGGCATCGTCGAAATGATTCATGAGTTCGGCCGGCGAAATATGCTTGGCCACCTCGGGATCTTTTTTTAACAGCTCCGCGAAACCGCCCTTGCCGTGCCAAGCGTTCATGGCGTTTCGCTGCACCGCCTGGTAGGCGTCCTCGCGGCTCATGCCGGCCCGGGTCAGCGCCAGTAGCACGCGCTGCGAATTGACCAGCCCGCCCAGGCTTTCGAGATTCTTCTTCATCCGGTCGGGATAAACCACCAGCTTGTCGATCACCTCGGCGGTGCGCGCCAACGCGAAATCGAGCGCGATGGTGGCGTCGGGCGCGATCACCCGTTCGACCGCGGAATGCGAGATA
>DATNMV010000220.1:0-2066 GCA_035602175.1 Allostellaceae bacterium | reverse complement strand
GCCCTCTTTCTGGTGTTGGTAAAGCACGAGCCATGCCAGCCTGCGATGCCAAGGCCCGATTAAGCGGTGGAGCCTCAAAAGCAAGCGAAACAGGCCGTTTTTGCACAGAAAATGGGCAGAGATGCCTAGGATATGACCGAGGCGCGGCGTTTCGTTCCTTGCCGGGCTAGCCAATCCCCGATTCGAGTCATGGCTTCCACAATCGCGGCATTGCTCGCCGCATAAGAGAATCGCAGATAGCCTTCGCCAAAGGCACCAAAGCTGGTGCCGGCGACTGTGGCGACACCGGTCTCCTCCAACAGTCGGGTCTCGAGTTCCTTGGCGCTGAGGCCGGTGCCGGTGACGTTGGGGAAGACGTAGAATGCGCCGCCCGGGGTGGCGCAGCGGAAACCCGGCAGCTTGTTCAAGGCCGCGACGATGATGCGGCGGCGCTCGGCGAAGGCCTCGACCATGCGCTCAACCTCGTTGCGCCGGCCGGTGAGCGCGGCGATGCCGGCGAATTGCGCGGCGGCGTTGACGCAGGAATGGCAATTGATGGCGAGCCGTTCGGCATGTGGAAAAAGCGCCTCGGGCCAGACGCCGTAACCCAGCCGCCAGCCGGTCATCGCATAGGTCTTGCTCCAGCCGTCGAGCAGAATGACGCGGTCGCGCAAGCCGGGATAGGACAGCAGGCTCACATGCCGGGCGCCGTCATAGAGTATCTCGCCGTAGATTTCGTCGCTCAGGATCGCCACCTGCGGATGGCGTTCGAGCCCGGCCGCCAGTTTGTCGAACTCGATCTTCGGCACGACGCCGCCGGTCGGGTTGGCCGGGCTGTTGAGGATTATCAGCCGCGTCCGCGGCGTGATCTTGGCCAGCACTTCCTCGGCGCTGAAGGAGAAGCCCTTGTCTTCGTGCAGATCGATCGGCACCGGCGCAGCACCCGAAAAGCGGATGACACTCTCGTAAATCGGAAAGCCGGGATTGGGATAGAGGATCTCGGCGCCCTCCTCGCCGAACATCATGATGGCGAAGAACATGGTCACCTTGCCGCCCGGCACCACCAGCACGCTTCCGGGTGAGACCTCGACGCCATGGCGGCGGCGAAGATCGGCGGCCACCGCCTCGCGCAGGGGCAGGATGCCGTTGGCCGGGGTGTAGCCGTGATGGCCGTCGGCGAGCGCCTTCTTGGCCGCCTCGACGATGTGCGGCGGGGTTTGAAAATCAGGCTGGCCGATGCCGAGATTGATGATCGACCGGCCCTGCGCCTCGAGCGCCTTGGCGCGCGCCAGCACTTCGAAGGCGCTTTCGGTGCCGAGCCGGGCCATGCGGCCGGCCAGGACGAGGCTGGATTTCATGACGCCATTCTATACCGCGTCGTCGGCGGCGGAAGCGCGACCGCGTCGCCCGGCCGCATCCGCAGCGGAAGCGCGCCCGTCCGGAGAATTACTCTAAAATCTCGGGTAATCGTTAATTCAATTCTTAGTATTATAAGTATATCTTGAACTTGACCTCGTAATTTGAGAGCAAGGTTCACGAAATCCGCCGCGCCGACTTGGCGCGGTCTTGGTTCGATGCGGAAGGGAAAGAATGGGGCGAGTGACCGGATTCGAACCGGCGACATCCAGAATCACAATCTGGCGCTCTAACCAACTGAGCTACACCCGCCGCACTTGCGCTGGTACAGCGAAGCTCCTTAAGCGTCAAGCGGATCGACCGTTATCGCGTGCAGCTTGGTAAGCTCGCTCGGATCGTTCTCGCCAAGGAAAGCCATGCAGCCTTACGACAACGCCCTGCTGACGCCCGCCGAAATGGGCGCGGCGGACCGCGCCGCCGAAGCGGGCGGGATCGCCTCGACCACGCTGATGGAAGCGGCCGGCCGTGCCGTCGCCGAAGCGGTGTCGCGCCGCTGGTCGCAGCTGCCGGTTACGGTGCTGTGCGGGCCGGGGAATAACGGCGGCGACGGTTTCGCCGCCGCGCGGCGGCTGCTGGCCGCCGGCTGGAAGGTGCGGCTCGGCCTGCTGGGTTCGCGTGACGCGCTCAAGGGCGACGCCAAGGAGATGGCCGGGCGTTGGCCTGGCGAGATC
>DATNMV010000219.1:0-4887 GCA_035602175.1 Allostellaceae bacterium | reverse complement strand
GTTTGCATGAGATTTCTATGGGATTCCGGGCGGGCTTCCGACGAAGTCGCGCACCTTAATGGCGCAGCCCCGGCAGGTCAAGCGAATGCTTTGTGGTATCCAGATACCCTATAAGGGGCCGTTATCCTCGTCGGGCTTGGGCGGCAGCGAATAGGTGGCCGTGACATGGGCGACCATCTCAGTATCGCCTTCGGAATAGAGCTCGACCTCGCCCACCGCCAGGCGCTTGCCCAGCTTTAGGAGCCGCGCGTTGGCGATCAGCGGCGCCGGCGGCGGCTTGCGCAGAAAATTGATGTTGAGATTGGTGGTGACGGCGAGCTCTTCAGGACCGACCGCCGCCAGCACCGCGCCGTACATGGCGAGATCGGCCAGCCCCATCATCATCGGCCCGCTGATGGTGCCGCCCGGGCGCAGGAAATCGCCGCGATATGGCAGGCGGAACACCGCGCGTTCGCGCGACAGCTCCACCACCTCGACCCCCAAGGCGGCGGCGAAGGGCGCGCCCTGGCGCAGGATTTCCTCGAACTCGGCAATGGTGATGCGCGACATCGTCTATCCGGCGGGAGAAGCCGGGCGCGCGCCGCGCTTCCACAGCCGCCCGCCTTCGAGCCCCTGCCACAGCAGCAGCACCGGCACGCCGATGACGATGTCGCGCGCGCGCTTCAAGAGCGACAGCGCGAGCATGGTCTCGGGCGGCAGGCCGTAAAGCGATCCGAGCATGACATAGACGCCTTCCTGCACGCCGACCGCGTTGGGCACGAAGAAGGCGGCGCTGCGCGCGGCATAGAGCAGGCTTTCGATGGTCAAAACCGCCGCCAGGCTGACCGGCACGCCCATCAGCGCAAGCGCGATCCAGGCCTCGATGCCGTTGGCGATCCAGCCGACGACATGCAGCGCGGAGCCCTGCGCCAGTCCGGCAGGCCGCTCATAGCAGGCATGGATCGCGTCTTGCACGGGCTGCATGCGCGCGGTTGCCGCGGGCAGCGATCGATGGGCGATGCGCCGGGCGAAGCCTTCGAACAGATCGAGTGCGCGGCGTTGTGCGACGACAAAGGCGATCGCGATGACCAATGTCACGGCAAGACCGCCGCCGATGCCATAGGCCAGATCGGCTTCCGGCCGCGCATAAACCAGCAGCCCCAGCCCCAGCGCGATGTAGACGAGCTGCGCCAGCATCTCCATGGTGACGTCGACCACGGTGGTGGCGATGGCGACCGGCGCGGCAACCCCGAACAGCGCCGCCGCCCGCGCCCCCATGACGAAGCCGCCGATTTGCGACAACGGCAGAATTTCCGAGCCGGAATCGCGGATGGCGCGGCTGGCGACGAAGATCCACGGCTTGGATGCGGGCGGCGGTACGATCACCCACCAGCACAATCCCAGCACGATGTAGAGCAGGAGATGATAGAGGCAGACGATGGCGAAGCCGCCCCAGCCGATCGCCAGCAGCGCGTTGGCCACCGCGCCGAAGCCGTAATAACCGACGACGCAGGTGCCGAGGATGATGCCGGCGATCGCGGCGAGGATCGCGAGGATCCTCATGAAGTGCGGAAGCTCCACAGCCGCAGGCTCGACAGCGCCACGGCGCCGAGCTTCGGCAGGAAGCTCGGCTGCAGCAAGCCGTCGTCGAATTCCTTCATGCGCCGCGCGTTCTCGCCGTAACAGTTCTCGAGGAAGCGGCGGAAGGTGAAACCTTCGAGGAAGACGCCCGCCTGGGTGGCGGAGAAATCCTTGCCGTCATTGACCTGCGCGCCGCGCCGCGCGGTGCCGACCAGTCGTTTCAACGCGCGGTAATAATAGCGCAACGAGGTCAGGCCGCGGCGCCAGGCGGCGGCGCGGCCTTGCCGCATCTCGTGATAAGCCATCCAGTTGACGAAGAAGACGATGTGGCGCGTTTCCTCGTACATCAGCCGCTCGAAAATCGCGAACATGGAATCCGGCAGGAAGCCCGCCTCATGCGCGATCTTGAAGACGCCGAATCCCAAAAAAGAATCGACGCACTCGCCGTAGCCGAAATCCTTGAACGCGGTCTCGATATCCGGCGACAACGGTTCGAGCGGATTTTCGGTCGCGTCGATGCCGTAGCGCTTGATCATCACGCGGATGAGATCGGCGTGGCGCGCCTCTTCGAAGCCTTGCAGCGCCACCGCCTCCTTCACCACCGGATCGTCGATGGTCTCGGTGAAGGCCTTGACGATAGCGCCGGCGCGTTTTTCCGTGTGCAACACCTCCTGCCAGAACGGCACCGAGCGCAGGCGCTTCAACGCCGCCTCGTCGAGCTCGGGCCAGGGCAAGGTTTCCGGGTCGTAATCCTGATAGGTTTCCATGAAGTGGCGGCAGAACACCTGCTTGTGCGCCTCGGAGCCGATGGCGATGTCGGTCTTCTTGCCCATGAAGCGGCGGACCAGCCGCACCATCCGCGGCACGAAGTTCGGGCGCAGCAGCCGCGTGTCGTAGCCGTCGAGGCGGCGGTCGTTCTCGGCGAGGCAGATGTCCATCATCTCGGCGGTGTCGACCTCGATCCCGACCGACTTGCTGCCGGTGACGGTGAAGTTGTTGTCGGCGTCGGGCGCGCCGCCGATGCCGCGCGCGATGCCGATGCGCTCCCAGATCAGGAACGCCCACACGCCGAGCACCTTGAGCGCGAACCACGGCCGGCGCCACCACTTCATGTTGCGCCTGTGCCACGCCACCCAGTTGACGAAGAACAGGATGTGCCGCCCCTCCTCCTGCATCACCGGTTCGAAGGTGTCGACCAGATCCTTCGGAAAAAATCCCGAGCGCTTCGCCAGCTCGAACAAGCCGAAGGCGAAGAAGCTGTCGATGCATTCGCTATAGCCCGTCACCATGAAGGCCCATTCCGGGTCGCGCGGCTTGATATAGGGCGGCTCGGGCGCGAGCTTGATGCCGTAGGCCTGGACCATGTTGGCGAGCACGTCCTTGTGCCGGCCTTCCTCGAAGCCGTTCAACTCGACCGCTTTGCGCAGCAGCGGGTCGGAAACCTCGTCGGCATAGGTCATGACGCGCAGCCTGGCTTTGCCCTCGGTCTGCACCGCGATGTCCCAGATCGGCAGGCTCACCAGCCGGTTGCGCGCCTCGTCGTCGAGCGCCGGCCAGTCGATCACGGCGGGCTTGTAGGGGTTGAAGGTGTCGAGCAGCATTTGGCTGAACATGGCCCTGTGCATGTCGCTGCCCAGGCGCACCGGCCCCTTTTCCGCGCCCTGCCAGATGCGGGCGGCGCGGTCGGCCTCGGCGACCGGCGAAATATCCATCGACAAACCCCTGTTCTGCGGCCGATCGGCCATTGGTCCCAGTTTAACCCGGCGCACTATGTCGCGTCGCCATGCTGCTTCCAAGCGCGGCCGGAGGTCCGGTTATGGCCCCGGCACGGCGGTTCCGGCCACCGCCGTAAAACCATGACAATTATTTAAGCTTTTTATTCGCCGGGGTGGAGAAAAGCGACATTTTCGGCCTATAATGCGATGTCGGTTCGGCTTTAGCGGATGGGGAATGTCATGCGGCAGGGATTATGGTTGGCGGCATTGGTGGCGGCGACGGTGATGATCGCCCCCGCGGCTTTCGCCTGGGAGGTCCAGCACACGGCCACCAACCCCGACGGCACGCCGCGCTTCGCCGATCCCGACGCGACCACGGACGGGATGGCCAACCATCTCGCCGGCGGCAACACGAACGTCATGCATTTCGGCGATTCAACGCTGTCGTTCAGCAACGGCTCTTCCAGCAATTACAGCATGTCGCCGGCGCTGCAGCAGCAATTCCTCACCAATCCGGCGGTGTCGCGCACCGTGCCGAATTCGAACTGGTAACCGCGCGGTCGGCTGAGTCCGCCGCCCGGAATCACTCCATATACTGCTGATTGGCGACGATGCCGATCTTGATCAGCTTGGCGCGTTGCGCCTCGGCCAGCACCATCGCGACATAGGCGTATTTCGTCTGCCGGTCGGCAGCGACGTGAATCTCGGGCTGCGGGTCCGCGCTCGCCGCATTGCGCATGTCGCGTTCCAGCGCGGCGCGGTCGGGAACCGGGCTGCCGTTCCAGGTGATCGCCCCGTCGGCCGATATCGCGAGATCGACCACCGCCGGCTGGACGAGCGGCGGTGGCTGGTTGCGCGGCATGTCGAGTTTCACCGCATGGGTCTGCACCGGGATGGTGATGATGAGCATGATGAGCAGCACCAGCATGACGTCGATCAGCGGCGTCGTGTTGATGTCCACCATCAGATCGTCTTCGCTTCCATGCTCTCGCAGATTGATCGCCATGGATTTTACCTCTCCGCCGTCGATGCTGCGCCGCGCTCGGGCTGGGTGATGAAGGCGACCTTGGATATTCCGGCGCGCTGGCAATCGACGATGACGCGGCCGACGAATTCATAAGCGACGTCCTTGTCGGCGCGGATATGGACCTCGGGCTGCGGCTGGTCGGTCGCGCGCGCCTTCAGCGCGGCCAACAACGCGGCGCGGTCGCGGACGATGGCATTGTTCCAATAGACTTGGCCCGTCTTGTCGATGGCGATGACGATGTTGTCCGGCCGGGTCTGGGTCGGCTGGTTCGCTTCGTTGGGCAGCGCGACCGGCACCGAATGCGTCACCACCGGAATGGTGATGAGGAAGATGATCAGCAGCACCAGCATGACGTCGACCAGGGGCGTCGTGTTGATGGCTGCGGAGAGGGCGTGGTCGTCGTCAGGATCGTCGAATAGTCCGCGATTGTCCGTCATCTACGCGCCCCTAACGGCGGATTTCGCCGACTTGCCACCGACCAGCATGGCGTGCAGATCGGCGGCGAAACCGCGCGCCCGGTCCATCGCCACCTTGTTGCGCCGGACCATCCAGTTGTAGCCGAGCACCGCCGGCACCGCGACCGCG
>DATNMV010000218.1:0-12002 GCA_035602175.1 Allostellaceae bacterium | reverse complement strand
CTCGTTCTTCCGTATTAACGCCCGAGGATTAATCGTGGAGCAACGGACCTATTGGGATACGGCCAACTGGGCTCAACAAATCGGAATAGATCCAAAGTTGTTTGTTTCGAATTCCTAGCCATCCAAGAGTTCCGCCAGCCTCATCCAGGCGTTCATCCGGACTGGGAACCTTCAGGATTGGAAGCGCTTGGCGTCCTGGCTGGCATAGACGGCGACGCGCATATCGGCGGCCTGCGCCGCCTTGAGCCGCTCGACCAGCTCGACCAGGCGATGGCCGGGCAGCGCGAAGGTCACCTCGTTATTCGACATGCCGGTGCGCACGCGGCTCAACATGCAGCCGCTCGACACCGCCAGCTCGCCTTTCTCCTTGGCGATGGCGATGATGTGGCATTGCGGCTTGCCTTCGAAGCGCAGATCGGGACATGCGTCGTGCAGCAGCATGAGCTGCTTGCCGTTGACGCGCAGGAACACGACATCGGGATCGAGCGATGTGGAGCTCAGCGGTCCGTAGACCACCGCGCCCGGTTTCTTCGACACCGCGGTAATGCCGCGCACGGCTTCGGGCGTAACCCAATTGCTTTCGAGCAGCGCCGCGACGTCCGCCGCCTTGGCCACCTCGGCCAGCGTCTTGAAACCGTGGGTGACGCTGCCGACGCTGCAATTGGCGTGATCGGCGGCCAGCGTGGCGAAGCTCTTTTCCGTCGCCATCATCCAGAACACGCAACCGGCGGCGGCCGCGCCGGTGCGGCCGTCGGGCGTGGGCGCGGGCATGGTTCCGCCGGGACGCGGCATGGAGGATGGCGGCGATTCCAGGAAGGTGATGGCGATGGGCGGCACGCCGAGACCGAGGAGATCGGTCAGCGACTGGTTGAGCCGGACATAGTCGGTCTTGGGCATGCGCGCTATCCGCAAATTCGAGGACGAGATTCCCGTCCCCGGTCATCCGGAAACGGCCGACGACAATTCCTACGCGCCTAATGTGATTTAAAGAAACGCCCGGGCAACGCGGCAGCCTCCCGATTTTTTTACATTTCGTTGGCCGCAGCTTCGATGGCGCGCCGGGGCTTGTCAATGGTGAACACGCAGTTTCAGCTGCCATTCATCAGTGTTTAACATCGCGCCAAATGTGATTATGACAGGCGCGAATTTTTCAGCCGTAACGCTCTTCCGTCCACGGGTCTCCGTGATCGTGATAGCCGCGCTCTTCCCAGAAGCCGGGCCGGTCGGACGATATCAATTCGATGCGGTTGACCCATTTGGCGCTTTTCCAGAAATAGAGCTTGGGCACCACCACCCGCGCCGGGCCGCCATGCTCGCGCGGCAGCGGCTTGCCTTCCCAGGAATGGGCGATCAGCGCGTCGGCGGCGTCGAAATCCACTAGCGGCAGGTTGGTGGTGTAGCCGTCGAAACCGTGGAAGACGATGAAGCGCGCCTCGGGCAGCGGCTTGGCCAAAGACAGGATGTGCTTGGCGCTCACCCCTTCCCAGCGATTGTCGAAACGCGACCAGGCGGTGACGCAATGGATGTCGGAGGTCGAGACGGTTTGCGGCTGGTCCTTGAATTCCCGCCAGCTCCATTCGAAGGGATGCGCGACCAACCCGTCCACCTTCAGCCGCCAGCTCTCCGTAGAGACGCCGGGACGATTGCCGAGGTCGAGCACCGGCCAGTCCTTGACCTGGCGCTGGCCGGGCGGCAGGCGGTCGCGCGATGTTTCGCCGGCGTGGCCGGTGAGGAGACGGCCTTCCTTCGCCCAGCGCTCTTTGCTTTCGACCAGCTTGCGGCGCAGCTCGAACAGTCGCTTCTCTTTTTCCGGGTCCATCGATCAAGATTAGCCGAAGGCGGCGACGGGCGCAGTCGGAATTGACTAGTATGCCGGCCATGCTGCTCGACGCCTTGCTCAAGGGGATCGCTGTCGGAATCATCATCGCCCTGCCGGTGGGGCCCGTCGGGGTATTGTGCATGCGGCGCACGCTCTACGAGGGCGTCGTCTATGGGCTGGTCTCGGGTTTGGGCGCGGCGCTTGCCGATTCGCTGTACGGCGTGGTCGCGGGTTTCGGTCTCACATTCATCCGCGACAGCCTGTTGCTGGAACGCGACTGGCTCGGCGCCGTCGGCGGGTTGTTCCTGATCGCGGCCGGTTGGAAGGCGATGATCAAGACCGGGGAGTACCGGCCCGAGCCGCTGGCGGGCGAGCGCATGGCCTATGCTTTCGGTTCGACCTTCGCGCTCACCCTCGCCAACCCGGTCACCATCCTCGCCTTCGCCGCCATCTTCGCGCAAATCGGTGTCGACGCCGCCGCGGGCTATGCCGGCATCGCCCTTCTGGTGGGCGGCGTGTTCCTGGGCTCGCTGTTATGGTGGGTGGGACTGTGCTTCGCGGTGAAGGCGCTGCGCCGCGTCGGCCTGACCCGGCTCGGCCGCCTTTCGGGCGCGGCATTGATGGTTTCCGGTACGGCGTTGTTGGCGGTCTCGCTGTTGCGACTGGCCTCGATTCTATCGTGATTGGCGGCGGCGCGGCGCCCGGCTAATCTCGCCCGCGTGACCGCCCGACCGTCCATTTTCCGCGTGCTGGCTCTCTTATTGGCCCTGTTGTCGCTATGGACCGCGGCCCCCGCCGGCGCGCAAACGGCATCGCCGGCGCCGCCCGCCGCCGCGCCGCCATCGCCCGCGCCGGCCCAACCGCCCGCACCCGCCCAGCCGGCGCCGGTTTCGGCCGACCAGCTGCAGCAGCTGCTCGACACCATCCAAATCCCGGCCGAACGGCAGCGTCTGGTCCAGGAACTTCAGGCGCTGATCGCCGCCCAGAACGCGCTTGAACAGAAACAGACGCAATCGCCCGTGGCGGCATTTTTCCATTCGGTCTCCGACGAGGCCAAAGGCCTGACCGACGAGATTCTCGAAACCGCGCAGGTCATCGTCGATGCGCCGCGCCTCATCGGCTACATCCGCAACCAAGCGGGCGACAGCGGCGCGCGCGAACGCTGGATCGAAGTGGCCAAGGAAATCGCCATTGTCTTCGTGTTGGCGATCCTGGCCGATTGGCTCGTCTGGTTCCTGCTGCGCGTGCCGGTGCGGCGGCTGGAGACGCGCGCCGGCGCCGAAGCGGCGCAGCAGGTGATGTTCCTGGCGGCGGGCGCGGCGCTCGAGGCGCTGCCGATCCTGGCCTTCGCCGCCATCGCTTTCATCGTGCTGCCGCTGACCGAGCCGAATTTCGCCACCGATGAGGTCGCCAAGACGCTGATCGCCGCCTATTTGTGGTCGCGCGTCATCGTCACGGTGGCGCGCGTGCTGCTGTTGTCGCCGAGCGCGCTGGCGCTTTATCCGCTCGGCGAGGAGACGCGCAACTACCTTTACATTTGGGCGCGGCGCTTCACCAACTGGACGGTCTACGGCTTCGCCGCCGCGTCTTGCGCATGGTGGCTGAGCGCGCCGGGCGCGATCTACGCCATGCTGTTGCGCATCGTGGTGCTAGTGCTGGGCGTGCTCACAATCGTCTTCATATTGCAGAACCGCAAACCGGTGGCGGATTGGCTGCGCGGCGACCCCGAGGCGGATAACGCCAAAAGCCACGGCTGGAAGCTGTTCCGCTACCGCCTGGCCGAGATCTGGCACATCCTGGCGCTGGTCTACGTCCTCGGCACCTTCGGCATCTTCACGCTGCACATCGAAGGCGGGTTCGTCTATCTGCTGCGCTCGACCGTGCTGAGCGTGGCGCTGGTGCTGGCGGCGGCGCTCGCCGTGCAGTTCATCCAACGCGCGGTGCGGCGCGGCTTCGCCGTCTCGCCGGATCTGAAGACGCGTTTCCCGACGTTGGAAGCGCGCACCAACCGCTATGTGCCGGCGCTCACCCTCGCCATCGCGGTCGTGGTCTACGTCATCGCCGCGATCGCCTTGTTGCAGGCCTGGGGCGTCGATGCCCTCGCCTGGTTCCAGGCGACCGCCAGCAGCCGCGCTGCCGGCAGCCTGATGAGCGTGGTGGTGGCGCTGGTCGCGGCGGCGGTGGCCTGGGAGCTGTTCATCACTCTGCTCGAGCACCACATGCAGAAGCTCGAGAACGACAGCCGGAAGCGGGCCCGCGCCCAGACCTTCTTTCCCTTCCTGCGCCTGGTGGTGATGGTGATCCTCGGCGTCGTGCTGGGCTTCGTGCTGCTCGACGCGCTGGGCATCAGCCTCGGGCCGTTGCTGGCCGGCGCGGGCGTGTTCGGCCTGGTCGCCGGGCTCGGCTCGCAGGCGATCATCAAGGACATCATGACCAGCATCGCCGTGCTGATCGACGACACCATCGCGGTGGGCGACTATATCGATGTCGGCAACGGCCACTACGGCACGGTCGAGGCGATCGCGCTCCGCACCATAAAACTGCGCACGCCAGCGGGCGGGCTCATGACCGTGCCGTTCAGCGAGGCCAAGATCATCACCAATCTGTCGAAGGACGAATCCTATTACGTCGCCGAGATCAGCGTCTCCTATCACGAGGACAGCAACCGGGTGATCGAGCTCTTGAAGCAGGTGGCTGAGGAGATGCGCCAGGAGCCGGCCTACAAGACCGTCATCCTGGCGCCACTCGAGATCGTCGGCCTCGACCGTTTCGATCTGGGCGCCTATATCATCCTGGTGCGGCTGAAGACCCAGCGCACCAAGCATCTGACGGTCGGACGCGAATTCAACCGCCGCGTCAAGCAGGCCTTCGACAAGAACCACATCGCCATGCGCAGCGATTTGCTGCCGCCCGTCACCCTGTCGGACGAATCCCAGCCGGCCGCCGCGCCCAAAACCTGATCCGGCTTATTCTTCCGCGGCCGATCCGCGCGCGAGGCGTTCGAGCGCCGCGACGTCGGGCGCCGCCAGCACGCGCCGCGCCACCGCGAAGCCGAACCCGGCGCGCGACAGCGCGGCCAGATCCTTGTCGCGCATCGCCGCGCGCCGGCCTTTTTCCCGATAAGGCCCGAGACGCCGGCGGCGGACCAGCGCGCAGGCCGAGGCGAGCTCGCTGGCGCCGCCGCCTTGTTGCTCGAGGCCCTGAAGCGCGTCGTCGATGAGCGCGCCCGCCACGCCTTGCTGCCGCAGCTTGCCCTTGATTCCGAAGCGCGAGGCGCCGCGGCGTTGCAGGCTGGCCGCCTTTTGCGCGGCATAGGCGCGGTCGTCGATCAGCCCGGAGCGCAGATAGCGGGCGACGAGGTCCTCGACCAGTTTCGCGCCCTCCCCGGGATCGGCGCCGTGTGCCGCCGCGGCGCGCTCCACCCGGCGCATTAGCACGCGCCGCAGATTGGTGCTCGAGCTGGCGTAGCGGCCGAGATAATGGAGCGCGATGTTTTCGAGCCTTTGCGCCGTGATCTTGCGCGGCGCCTTGCCCGCCCGCTTCATGCGCGATTCAGCCATGCACCCCGCTCTCCCGGGCTTCCCCGGCGCCCTCGCTTGGGCTTAAGCTCCGCCGCCATGCCGCAAGACTACACCATGACGCAGGAAGGCGCGCCGCAGCCGCGCCGAATCGGCGCGGTCAATTGGCTGGGATTGTGGACCCTGTACGCGCGCGAGGTGCGCCGCTTCATCAAGGTCGGCATGCAGACGGTGGTGGCGCCGGTGGTGACGACGCTGCTGTTCCTGGCGATCTTCCTCTTGGCGATGGGCGGGCAGCAGCGCATGGTCGGGGGCGTCCCCTATCTCGAATTCCTGGCCCCGGGCCTGGTGATGATGGCGATGACGCAAAACGCGTTCGCCAACACCTCGTCCTCGCTGATGATCGCCAAGATGCAGGGCAACATCGTCGACGTGTTGATGCCGCCCTTGAGCCCGGGCGAGCTGGTCTGGGGCTTCGCGCTGGGCGGCGTGACGCGCGGGCTGGTGGTGGGCTTGGTGGTGACGGCGACCATGGCCGTGTTCGTGACGGTGCACATCCACAGCCTGCCGCTGGCGTTGTTCCACGCCTTCGCGGCGTCGCTGCTGCTGTCGGTGCTGGGATTGATCGGCGGCATCTGGGCCGACAAGTTCGACCACATCGCGGCAGTGACCAATTTCGTGGTGACGCCGTTGGCGTTCCTTTCGGGCACCTTCTATTCGATCGATTTCCTGCCGGAGAAATTCCGCTTCGTGGCGTTGTGCAACCCGTTCTTCTACATGATCGACGGCTTCCGCTATGGCCTCACCGGCAAGGCCGACGGCTCGCTGGCGCTCGGCGTCGTCATCATGATCGCGATCAATGTCGCTTTGCTGCTGTTGTGTCACGCCATGTTCGCGCGCGGCTACAAGCTCAAGGCCTGAACGCCAGGCCGACGCCGCGAAGCCGGAACCCGCCGAGTTGGCGCGGCGGGACTGAGCGCGGCGGTCAGCGCTTGCCGGGCAGGTCGGCGATGGTGTTGATGGCGCCGAACAGCATGTCGACCTTGCGCCCGTCCTGCGCCAGCGGCAGCAGCAGCCGGGCGTAATATTTATAATCGTGGTTGGGCCAATGCGCGCGTCGTTCTTTATAGCGCGGCAGGCCGCTTTCGACCGCGGCGCGGTATTCGGCCTCGATCGCGCCGCGATCGTCGATGAAGTCGATATAATGGTTGGTGGCGTCGCGCCCGGACATTTCGATGATGTGCGATCCGACCAGCCGTCCGCGGAAGCGCAACGGATCGCGTTCGACGTCCCACAGGATGACATGGGGCAGCAGCGGCCGAATCTCGAGCGGATCGATATCGGCGCGCTTCGGCAACAGGCCGGCCTTGATCTTGCCGCGCCAGTAAAGCCCGACCTGCTTGATGATCGGATCGGTGATCCGCGCGAGGATCTGATCGAGAACTTGGACGGGATCGCCGGCGGATTCGCTCATTCGTGAGCGAGCTTAGCAAGCTTCGTCGCGGCGCTCAGAAAAATCCGCGCGGTGACACGAACTTCATCGCATGCCGTCCCGTTTCCATGGCAACGCGGATTGACGGCGCGCGTGCCCCGCGCTCGATTCGCGCCCGTCCGGCGGTTCGATTCTCCCGGCGTTGACAAGGGCTTAGCGCATCACCATACTCCCTCGCTTCGTCCGGGTGCTGCACCCGGAACTCGGAGCGAAGCGATGAAACGAAGCTGTGGCATTAAGGCCAAGCACGCCGGGGAACGGCGGGAGAGGTTGCGGTTGCGACGACGCTGAGGCGCCGTTGCCGCGTCCCTTTTCCCTTCGTCTTCATCGCTGAGGAGAGATTCCCGTGATTCCAGCCGTCATGCCGACCTATGCGCGGAACGAACTGACGTTCGAGCGCGGCGAAGGCGCCTATTTGTTCGCCGGCGACGGCCGCAAATATCTCGATTTCGCGAGCGGCGTCGCGGTGACCTCGCTGGGTCATGCGCATCCCCGACTGATCGCGGCGCTGACATCCCAGGCGCAAAAGCTCTGGCACTGCTCCAACCTGTTCCAGATAGCGGCGCAGAAGCGCATGGCGCAGCGTTTGGTCGAATCCTCCTTCGCCGACACCGTGTTCTTTTGCAACTCGGGCGCCGAGGCGATGGAGTGCGCCATCAAGGTGGCGCGCAAATACCACGCCGAAAGCGGACATCCCGAGCGCTACCGGCTGATCGCCTGCACCGGCTCGTTCCACGGCCGCACCCTGGCGACGCTGGCCGCCGCCGGCAACGAGAAATATCTGAAGGGCTTCGGCCCGCCGGCGCCGGGCTTCGACCACGTCGCCTTCGGCAATCTCAACGAGATGCGCGCCAAGCTGGGGCCCGAAACCGCCGGCGTCATCGTCGAGCCGGTGCAGGGCGAAGGCGGCCTGGCGGCGGCGTCGGCCGAGTACCTCAAAGGGCTGCGGGCGATGTGCGACGAGTTCGGCCTGATGCTGGTGTTCGACGAGGTGCAGACCGGCATGGGCCGCACCGGCAGGCTGTTCGCCCATGAATGGGCGGGGGTCACGCCCGACGTGATGGCGCTGGCCAAGGGCCTGGCCGGCGGCTTTCCGGTGGGCGCCTGCCTCGCCACCGAAAAAGCGGCCAAGGGCATGACCGCGGGCTCGCACGGCTCGACCTTCGGCGGCAATCCGCTGGCCATGGCGGTGGCCAACGAGGTGCTTTCCATCATGCAGGAGCCGGGCTTTTTTCCCCGGGTCGAACGCGTAGCGGCGGCGTTACGCAAGCGGCTCGACGGCCTGGCCAAATCCTATCCCAAGCTTTTCGTCGAAGCGCGCGGCAAGGGTTTGCTGGTCGGATTCAAATGCGCGGTCGCTAACACCGAGGTGGTCGACCGGCTGCGCCATGCCGGGCTGTTGACGGTGGCGGCGGGCGAGAACGTGGTGCGGCTGCTGCCGCCGCTGATCATCGAGGAAAGCCATGTCGAGGAGGCGGCGGGAATCGTCGATTCCGTCGCCAAGGCGTGGACGCCATGACCAAAGCCCCGCCGAAAAACGCGCCGCAAAACTTTCCGAGACATTTCCTCGACCTCGACCGCGTCGATGCCGCCGAGCTCAGGCGCATCCTCGACCACGCCAAGGATTTCAAGGCGGGGCGCGACAAGGGCAAGCCGGTCCAGGGCAAGATGCTGGCGATGATCTTCGAGAAGCCGTCGACTCGCACCCGGCTCAGCTTCGAGGTGGCGATGAAGCAGCTGGGCGGCGACGTCGTGACCCTGACCGCGGCCGACAGCCAGCTCTCGCGCGGCGAGACCACGGCCGACACCGCGCGGGTGTTGTCGCGCTATGTCGACGCCATCGTGATCCGCACCGACAATCCGTCGAAGCTCGAAGAGCTGGCGCAGCACGCCACCGTGCCGGTCATCAACGGGCTCACCGACCACAGCCATCCCTGCCAGGTCATGGCCGACGTCATGACGCTCGAGGAGGCGAAGGGCCCGGCCAAGGGCAAGATCGTGGCCTGGAGCGGCGACGGCAACAACGTGCTGACCAGCTGGATTCACGCCGCCGCCCGCTTCGGCTTCGAGCTGCGGATCGCCTGCCCGGACCGGTTCGCGCCCGCGGCCGAGGATCTGGCCTGGGCCAAGGGCGAAGGCGCCAGCATCAGCATGATGGCCGATCCCGCCGCCGCGGTCGCCGGCGCCGATTGCGTCGTCACTGATACCTGGCTGTCGATGGGCAAGGAGAAGGACAAGGACGAACGCCGCGCGCTCTTGAGGCCCTATCAGGTCGATGCGGCGCTGATGGGCCGCGCCAAGCGCGACGCCATCTTCATGCATTGCCTGCCGGCCAAGCGCGGCGAGGAAGTCACGGCCGCGGTCATCGACGGGCCGCAATCGGCGGTGTGGGACGAGGCCGAGAACCGCCTGCATGCGCAGAAGGGGATCCTTGCCTGGTGCCTGGGCTGAACCCATCTAAGCGTCATGCCGGCAAACGTTCCCGACGATATCGTTCAACCTTTCCAGATCGACCCTTTCCGCCTGCGTGGGCGGCTGACCCGGCTCGGGCCGGCGCTCGACGCCGTCCTGACCCGGCACGACTATCCCGAGCGCGTCGCGGCGATGCTGGGCGAAGCCATCGCGCTGGCGGTGGCGTTGTCCGGCGCGCTCAAATACGAGGGGGTGTTCACCTTCCAGACCAAAGGCGACGGACCGATCCGGCTCATGGTCGCCGACGTGACGACGGCCGGCGCCATCCGCGGCTACGCGCAATTTGATTCGGCCAAGCTCGCCCAACTCGGCGATGACGCCGCGTCTACGGTGCCGCGGCTCTTGGGCGCGGGCTATCTGGCGCTCACCGTCGACCAGGGCGAGCACACCGAGCGTTATCAAGGCATCGTCGCGCTCGAAGGGGCGACGCTCGCCGAATGCGTCCACCATTATTTCCGCCAGAGCGAGCAGGTCGAAGCCGGGCTCAAGGTGGCGGTGGCGCGCGTGGCATCGCCCACGGGCGGCAAGACGTGGCGCGCCGGCGCGCTGATGATCGAGCGCCTGCCGAAGGCGGAGGGCGGCGACTCGGTGCGCGAGGCCGAGGACGACGGCTGGCGGCGCGCCATGGCGCTGATGAGCACCAGCACCGCCGCCGAATTGCTCGACCCGGGCCTGCCTCCCGAAAAGCTGCTGTTCCGCCTGTTCCACGAGGAAGGCGTGCGCGCCTACAAGCCGCACGACCTCGCGGCGCGCTGCCGCTGCTCGCGCGGCCGGGTCGAGAGAATGCTCAAGGCGCTGGGCGCGGGCGAACTCGAGGATCTCAAGGTCGACGGCAGGCTGGTGGTCACCTGCGAATTCTGCAGCGCATCGTATGTCTTCGACGAAGAGGAAATCGCGGCCTTGACGCCGCCTTAACGCCTGCCGGCAAGCCGTCTTGAAAAAGACGCATTCCGCATGCAAATCTCGCCCCTCGCCCGCCACCGAAGGATCGACCGGATTCATGACCATGCCGTCGCTCGCGCGTTTTTCCCTGGCCGCTTTGCTCGGCCTGGGATTGCTTTCGGCCTGCTCCTCGCCGCCCTCGCCGCAATATCCCGATATCCGCTTCAACGGCGCGCCGGCCATGAAGCTCGACGCCTCCGCGATCGACGTGCGCGAGCCTTATTCCCCGCCGGGCAAGGCGCCCAATGTGGACCACTTGTTTCCGGTGACGCCGCTGCACGCGCTCGAGAGCTGGGCGCATGACCGGCTGGCGCCGGCCGGAAACGCGAGCCGGGCGGTGTTCACCATCCTCGACGCTAGCGTGGTCGAGGTCGATCTGCCGCGCAAGACCGGGTTCTTCTCCACCACCTTCACCACGCAGGAATCCGAGCGTTACGACATGAAGCTGGTCGCCCGGCTCGACCTGCTCGACGCCAAGGGGTTGGTCGTGCGCACCGCCAGCGTCACCGGCATCCGCTCGCAAAGCGTCACCGACGACATCTCGCCGAACAAGCGCGATCAGGTCTGGTACGACATGCTCAAGGCGGCGATGACGGATTTCGACAAGCAGATGGAATCCGAGATCCGCGGCAATTTCGGCGTCTATCTCAAGCCCTGACGGGCCGGCGCCGTTTCAGACGTTCGCGATCGCGCTTGCCGCCGGCTGGCCGATGATGGCGAGGAATTCGCGCCTGGTCGAAGGATCGTCGCGGAAGGCGCCGAGCATGCGCGATGTCACCATCGCCACGCCCGCCTTGTGCACGCCGCGCGTGGTCATGCATTGGTGCGCCGCCTCGATCACCACCGCCACGCCCTTGGGCTTCAGCACCTCGTCGAGCGTGTTGGCGATTTGCGCCGTCATCTTCTCCTGAATCTGCAGGCGCCGGGCGAAAACCTCGACCAGGCGCGCGAGCTTCGAGATGCCGATGACCCGTTTCTCCGGCAGATAGGCGATATGCGCCTTGCCGATGATCGGCGCCATGTGATGCTCGCAATGGCTTTCGAAGCGGATGTCCTTGAGCACCACCATTTCGTCGTAGCCGTCGGTCTCCTTGAAGGTGCGGCCGAGGAGTTCGACCGGGTCGGTTTCGTAGCCCGAGAAATACTCCTCGAAGGCGCGCGCGACGCGGCCGGGGGTGTTCTTGAGGCCCTCGCGTTTCGGGTCGTCGCCCGCCCATTCGATCAGGACGCGCACCGCCTCTTCGGCCGCCTCGCGCGAGGGACGAGAGCGGAGGACGGCGATTTTCGCGGGATTCTTGGATTTGAGCTGCATGGACGTCTTTCTCGTATATGGCGCGCGGGCGGAGGATGTCAATTGAGCCTTACCGATTGATGGGGGCTGTCGAGCGAGAAGGCCGGAATGGCGACGGCGAAACTTTCCCCGCCCTTGGTCTCCATCTCGTAGCTGCCGACCATGATGCCCGACGGCGTGTTCAAGGGCGTGCCGCTGGTATACTCGAAGGATTCGCCCGGAGCCAGCACCGGCTGCTCGCCGACGACGCCGGGACCGCGCACGTCCTGCTGGCGGCCCATGCCGTCGGTGATGCGCCAGTGGCGCCGGCGCAGCTGCACCGTCTCGGGTCCGTGGTTCTCGATGCGGACGTGATACGCCCAGACAAAGTGGCCGTCGACGGGCGAGGATTGGTCTTCGAGATAGTACGGCTTGACGATGACTTTGATCGAACGCGTGGTTTCCGAATACATGGCCTCCTGCGACCCT
>DATNMV010000217.1:0-15247 GCA_035602175.1 Allostellaceae bacterium | reverse complement strand
TGGATCATGTCGGTCTACCGGCGCAAGCCCAAGGCCGCGGAAGTGGTTCAGGCGGATCTCGAGCGCAGCCACGCCCGCTTTATTTAAGGATGCCAACGCCTAGTCGGCGTTGCGTTGGGTAATGGTGATGGGTTACCCCCTGTAAGCGCCAGACCCGGCGCCGGATTTCTCCGGCGCCGGGCGAGGCGGCCGCCCTCCGCCCGGCTCCATGAAGCAAGGAGTGCTCCATGCCCAAGGTTGAAGACATCTATACGTTTCCGGTGAAAGGCGCGCGCGGCCAACGCCCGGAAAAACTCAGCATCAATCCCGAGGTGGGAATCGTCGGCGACCGCCGCTTCGGCATCAAGCGCACGCCGCGTCCGGTCGATGGCTGGGCCGAGAAGATTCATTTCCGCGTCTGCATGAACACGCCGGAAATGGCCGCGCAGACGCCGGAATTCGCAAACGGCGCGCCGGACCCGTCCTGGCTCAAGCAGGTCGCCGGCGCCATCGGCGAAACGGAATTGGCGACGGTCGATACAAAGGGAAAATTCAACCTGGTCGATACCGATCCGTTTGCCCACGGACCGACCGTGTCCTTCCTCAATCTCGCCACGGTGCGCGCGATTGCCGCCGAAACCGGCTTGACGATCGAGCCCGAACGTTTCCGCATGAATATCTGGTATGACGACGGCCAGCCCTTCACCGAGCTGGAGTGGGCCAATGATTTCCCCGGGACGCGGGAATTCATGGTGGGCAAACTCAAATTCCGCATCCAGGACGCCTGCGAACGTTGCCAGGCCATCGAGGCCAATCCGGCGACCGGGCGGCGCGACCTTCCGGTATTGGAAGCCATCGCGGGCGTGCTGAAGAAGCGCGGCTATCCCGGCTCGCCGCAACGCGGCGTCTTCGAGGTCATGGGCTTCCTGGCCACGCCCCTCGGCGCGGAAACCATCACGCGCGGACAGGATATCCGGCTGATATAGGGCCGCGGACATCTTCTGGCTCGCCGGTCCCGGGGACTGATAATCTGAAGGCATGAGCGCGCCTTCCATCGTCGTCCTGACCGGGGCCGGCATCTCCCAGGAATCCGGGCTTTCCACATTCCGCGATCCCGACGGCATCTGGGCGCGCCACCGCGTCGAGGACGTGGCCACGCCCGAAGCCTTCGCCCGCGATCCCGCCCGCGTGCACGAATTCTACAATCTGCGCCGGCGCAATCTGCTGGCCGGCCACGTCCAACCCAACGCGGCGCACCGCGCCTTGGTCGCGCTCGAAGCCGACTGGCCCGGCGATTTCCTGCTGGTGACCCAGAACATCGACGATCTGCACGAACGCGCCGGTTCCCGGCGCCTCGTCCACATGCATGGCGAGATGCGCAAGGTGCGCTGCGCGTCTTGCGGCGATGTGCGGGCGTTCGAGGGCGATCTGTCGCTCGAAAGCCGATGTCCATCTTGCGCGCGCGCCGGCGGCTTGCGCCCCCACGTGGTGTGGTTCGGCGAGATGCCGTTTGAGATGGAACGCATAGCATCGGCGCTCGAATCCTGCGGCTTGTTCATTTCCATCGGCACCTCGGGCGACGTCTATCCGGCGGCGGGTTTCGTCGCCGAGGCGCGTTCGCGCGGCGCGCGCACCGTCGAGCTCAATCTCGAACCCTCGCAGGGCGAAAGCCTGTTCGCCGAGCGCCGTTACGGCAAAGCGAGCGAAATCGTGCCGGATTACGTCGCCTCGCTGCTGGCGGTGCTGGCCAGAGCGGCGCCGCCGATTGCGCGTGCTGATCCCCACGGCTAAAGTCGCCGCCATGTCGCGCCGTCTTTCGCCGCCTTTCCGCGCCGATCATGTGGGCAGCTTACTGCGCCCGCGCGAGGTGTTGCAGGCGCGCGCCGACCGCGAAGCCGGGCGCATCTCGCCCAAACAGCTGCGCGCCGTCGAGGACAAGGCCATCCGCCAGGCGGTCAAAATGCAAGAGGATGCCGGACTCCAGGCTGTGACCGACGGCGAAATGCGGCGCAAATCCTGGCACATGGATTTCCTCTATCGCCTCGGAGGGGTGGAAAAGGCCGACACCAAGGTGACGGTGCAGTTCCACGGCGAAGCGGGCGACATCCCCTATGCCGCCGAGGGCTTGCGCATCACCGCTCCGCTCGGTCTCCCGGAAACGATATTCGGCGAGGATTTCGCCTATCTCAAATCCGTCGCCAAAGCGGTCCCCAAGCTCACCATTCCCTCGCCCAGCATGATCCACCGCCGCGGCGGCAAGATTTTCGATAACTCGCCCTATAAGGGCGTCGACGAACTTTTTGCCGATGTCGCCAAGGTCTATGCCGAGGAGATCGAACGGTTGGGCCAGATGGGCCTCACATATCTTCAGATGGATGACACCACCTTCGCCACGCTGTGCGATCCGGACCAGCGCCAGGGCCTGTCCAAGGCCGGCGACGACGGCGAGCACATGCACCTGAAATACATCGCCCTCGTCAACGGCGCGCTCGCCCGAAAACCCGCCTCGATGGCGGTGTGCACCCATAGCTGCCGCGGCAATTTCCGCTCCTCCTGGATCGCTTCGGGCGGCTATGATTTCCTCGCGGAGGCCTTGTTCAACGAACTCAAGGTGGACGGCTTCTTCCTCGAATACGACGACGAGCGTTCCGGCTCCTTCGCGCCGTTGCGCTTTTTGCCCAAGGGCAAGATGGTGGTGCTGGGCCTGGTCACCACCAAGAAGGGCGAGCTCGAATCGAAGGACGATCTCAAGCGGCGCATCGACCAGGCCGCGAAATACGCGCCTTTGGAGCAGCTTTGCCTCTCGCCGCAATGCGGCTTTTCCTCCACCCTCGAAGGCAATGATCTGTCGATCGCCGAACAGGCGGCCAAGCTGCGCCTGGTGGCCGAAACCGCGCGCGAAGTTTGGGGCTAGGCGCGCGGCAATGCTAGGATAGGTCCATGGAACGTTCCTTCAAGCACGAGGTCGAATCGCTCCGGCTCGGCGCCGGCGACACTTTCCGCGGCGAGGGCATCCTCGCCGTCACCAAGGCGCTGCTGCAATCGGGCGTAAGCTACGTCGGCGGATATCAGGGCGCGCCGGTCTCGCACCTCTTGGACGTGCTAGTCGACGCCCAGGACATCATGGGCGAGCTCGGAATCCATCTCGAAACCTGCACCAACGAAGCCGCGGCGGCGGCCATGCTCGGCGCCTCGATCAACTATCCCATGCGCGGCGCGGTCACCTGGAAATCGATCGTCGGCACCAACATCGCGTCGGACGCGCTCTCCAATTTGTCCTCACCCGGCGTCAAGGGCGGCGCGCTCATCATCCTGGGCGAGGATTACGGCGAAGGCGCTTCGGTCATCCTCGAGCGCTCCTACGCCTATGCCATGAAATCCTCGATCTGGCTCTTGGATCCGCGGCCCGATCTGCCTTCCATCGTCAACGCGGTGGAAAAGGGCTTCGAGCTTTCCGAGGCCTCGCACGCGCCGGTGATGCTCGAATTGCGCATCCGCGCCTGCCACGTCACCGGCGAATTCGCCGCCAAGGACAACCGCGCCGGAACCTTTTCCGGCCTCAACCGCGCCGCCCCGGCGCCCCACGAATACAGGCGGCTCTCCCACCCGCCGGTGACCTTCGCGCAGGAGAAGCTCAAGGTGGAGGAGCGCCTGCCCGCCGCGCGCGACTTCATCCGCGCGAACAAGCTCAACGAATTCTTCGCCGGCGATCTCTCCGACATCGGCATCATCGTCATGGGCGGGCTCTATAACGGGCTGATGCGCGCGCTCTACCGCCTGGGCCTGGCCGATCTCTACGGCGAAACCCGCGTTCCGATCTATTGCCTCAACGCGGTCTATCCGCTGGTGCCGGAAGAGGTACGGGGTTTCTGCGCCGGGAAACGCGCCGTTCTGGTGGTCGAGGAAGGCCATCCCGACTACATCGAGAGCCAAATCAACGTCGAGCTGCGCCGCGCCGATCTCAACACCGGCGTTTTCGGCAAGGGCATGCTGCCGATGGCCGGCGAATACACCTCCGAGGTGATGTTGCAGGGCTTGGCCGCCTTCCTGGCCGAAACCAGGCCCGCGGGAATCGACGCCGGAATCGTCGGCAAATTCGTCGGCCAGCTGGTCGAGCGCAAGCGCCAGGCCGCCGAAGATGCCGGCCCGCTTCCGCCGCGGCCGCCCAATTTCTGCACCGGCTGCCCCGAACGCCCGGTGTTCAGCGCCATCAAGCTTTTGCAGAAGGAAACCGGCCCCACCCATATCAGCAGCGATATCGGCTGCCATTCCTTTGCGACATTCGCGCCCTTCAGCCTGGGCAATTCCATTCTCGGCTACGGCATGAGCCTGGCCTCGGCCGCCGCGGTCGGTCCCAACATCAACAAGCGGCCGATCGCCATCATGGGCGACGGCGGCTTCTGGCATAACGGCGTCATCACCGGCGTCGCCTCGTCGCTGTTCAACAACGCCGACGGCGTGCTGATCGTGATGCAGAACGGCTACGCTTCGGCCACCGGCCTGCAATACGTGCCGTCGAGCGGGACGCACCGCAGCGGCTCGACCACCGGCGTCGACATCGAGCGCACGCTCAAATCGCTCGGCGTCAAATGGCTCAAGACCATTCGCAGCTACAACGTCGCGACCATGGTCAAGACGCTGCGCGAGGCGATGAAGACCAAGGCCAAGGGCTTGAAAGTGATCATCGCCGACGGCGAATGCCAGCTGGCGCGCCAGCGCCGCGTGCGCGCGGTGGATTCATCCCGCCTCGCCAAGAGCCTGCGCGTGGTCAAGGCGCGCTACGGCGTCGACGACGCCATCTGCACCGGCGACCATTCCTGCATCCGGCTTTCGGGCTGCCCCTCGCTCACGGTCAAGCCCAATCCCGATCCGCTCAGGACAGATCCGGTGGCGAGCGTGGTCGAGAGTTGCGTCGGCTGCGGGTTGTGCGGCGAGGTGGCCCACGCCGCGGTGCTGTGCCCGTCCTTCTACCGCGCCGAACTGGTGCGCAACCCGCATGACTGGGAAGTGAAGCTCGAAAACTGGCGCGGCCGCGCGCTGGCCTGGCTCGGGGCGTCCGCCGAAACCGCTCCGGCCCATACGCCGTGACCGAGGAAGTAAGGCCGGTTTCGCTGCTGATTGCCGCGCTCGGCGGCGAAGGCGGCGGCGTGCTCACCAACTGGATCGTCGGCGCCGCCGAATCCCTGGGCTTTCCCGCGCAAAGCACCTCGATCCCCGGCGTGGCGCAGCGCACCGGCGCGACCACGTATTACATCGAAATCCTGCCCATTCCCGCTGCCGAGCTGGGCGGCAAGCGGCCGATCCTGGCGCTAACCCCCGGCCTCGGCGAGGTCGACGTGCTGCTGGCGAGCGAGCTCGCCGAAACCGCGCGCGCCGTATCCTCGGGCTTCGTCACGCCCGACCGCACCAAGGTCATCGCCTCGACCAACCGCTCCTATCTCATGCCTGAGAAGACGGCGATGGCCGACGGGCGGCTTTCGGGCGACAGGCTGTTGCAAATCATATCCGGCCACGCGCTGGCGAGCCTGATCCTGGACATGGAAGCGCTCGCCAAATCGGCGGGATCCATGGTCAACGCGGTGATGCTGGGCGTGCTGGCGGGAACCGGCGTGCTGCCGATCCCGGCCGAAAACTTCGCCGCCGCGATCCGCGCCGAAGGCAAGGCGGCGGACAGCAATTTGCGCGGATTCCAGGCCGGGCTCCGGGCCGCCCAAACGGGCACGCCGGCGGAATTGCGCGCGCCGGAGAAGCGCTGGCGCGAGACCAAGCCTTCGCTCGCCCAGCTCGAATCCCGCGCCGGCCAGCTGCCCGCGGCGGCGCGCTCGCTCGCGGTCGAAGGCGTGCGCCGCCTGGCCGATTACCAGGACCTGGCCTATGCCCGGCTCTATCTCGACCGCCTGGCGCCGATTGCCGCGGCGGACGAACGCGCCGGCATGAACGGCAAGCTCCTGGCCGAAACCGCGCGTCATCTGGCGGTGCGCATGTCTTTCGAGGACGTGATCCGCGTGGCGCAGGTGAAATCCGACCCGGCGCGAATCGCCCGCATCCGGCAGGAGATGGGCGCCAAGCCGGGCGACAAGGTGGCGATCTTCGAATTCTTCAAGCCCGGCATCGACGAGTTCTGCTCCATCCTGCCGCCGCTTTTCGCCCGGCCCATCCTGCACGTCGCGGAAAAGCGCGGCTGGCTCGGCCGGGCCTATTGGGGCATGGAGATCCAGACCACTTCGGTGCTGGGCTATCTGCGCCTGAAATCGCTCGCCTCCTTGCGGCCCTGGCGGCGCTGGAGCCACCGCTTCCGCGAGGAGAACCGCGAGATCGAATCCTGGTTGGGCTTCATCGCCGAAGCGGCGTCGCTGTCGCCCGAACTCGCGCTGGCGACGGCGGAATGCGCCAATCTGGTCAAGGGCTACGGCGATACCCACAAGCGCGGCATGGCGAGTTACCGCGCCATCGTCGAGCGCGTGTTGCGCCCCGCGCTCAAGCGGCGTTTGCCGGCCGGCATGGCCGCCGACGCGGTGGCGAGCGCCTATGCCGCGGCGCTGGCCGATCCCGATGGCGAAAGCCTGGCCCGGACACTGGCGGAAATCGAAAAACGCGCGCCGCTCGACGCGGCGGCGGAATAGGAGTGCCTCCATGAAACGCAAGAAGACAACCGCTCAACGCAAGAAACTGGTTCGAGCCGAACATATGCTCGAGGCGGACCACGACGAAGCCGCGTTCGAAAAACGGCTGAAGAAGATCGCCAAGGCGAAGCCCAAGGCCCGGCGCAAGCGGCATCGCGTAGCTCGTTAAGAGCGAAGCAAAACAAAGAATCGTAGCTCGTTAAGCGCGAAGCCCCGCAAAAATCCAAAAGAAGGGGCTCCAGCATCCCGGAGAGGATTGGCGTGGAGCCCCAAGTCGGAGAAAGGCCGGCAGGGGTTACTTGCCCGAACCTCTCCCCGATGATCCGCCGCGCAAAAGTAAAGGGGAGCCGCAGCCCCCCTTTGAACGCTATCGCTTGCTCAAAACGACCTCAGAAGGTCCATTTCAGGCCGGTCGAAACGCCCATCAGGGTCTGGCCGGTCCAGCAATGATTATTGGCCGCCGCGCCGCCTGTTCCGCTGGAGGCGTCGTGGCAATCGGTCGTAACGCCTCGTCCGCCCGCGCCGAGATCGAAATGGGCGGAAGGCCCGTTCATGGTCACCGCCCAATCCGTGTACCAGGTCAGGTTCGGGCTGAGCAGGTGCTTGAACGCGATCGTGAACATGTTCGCCGAATTGTTGTTGGGCGCGTAAGTGCCCGCACCGTCGACAGTCGTGAGGGTGCCGTCGTTATGCTGCCCCGGGTCGCCCGGGGTGCGGAACGCATGCGCCCAGCCGAAATGGATGCTGTCGATGTCGGTGATCTGCTGGCTCACGACGAACCATGTGCCGAACCGCTGACGCTCGTTCTGGAATTCGAGATCCTGCGGCACGTCGCGATGCAAATATTCGAGGATGCCGCCGACCGTGGTCCGGGTCGGGAAGGCGTACATGGCCGCGATCTTCGCGGCTTCCTCGTTCGCCACATCTTGCGTGAACAGGTTCTGGGCCGTGGCATTGGGGAGCGGGAACGCGGTCGCGCCGTAAATGCCTGTAATGTCGCTCTGCCGGTTGACGTTCTGGTGAACTTCAAAGGCAGTCGTGACATAGAGCGGGCCGTTCGTATAACTGATGTTGGTGCTGACGACGTTGCTGAACGCGCCGTCGTTACACGCAACCGGGAAATCCGCGCCGCTTTCGGGGATGTCGCCGCCCGCGCAATCGGATTCGCCCGCGGCAAGGTTGTCGCTGTCGGTGGCCCGGTTCTGGCCCGGCGAGAACAACAGGTTGAAGGCGAAGCCGCCGAAGTTCGGCGATTCGTACCACACCGAGTGGCTGAGCCTGGTGCCGAATTCGACGCGGTTGTCGCCGCCCGAATTGCCCATGATGACCGCGTAATCGCCGATCTCGCCGGCGAACGGATTCAGCATAGCCGTCGAATTTTTATAGGGAGCGTCGGTCTTGCCGATCTTGAGCGCGCCCCAGGTGGGCGAGGCTATGCCGATATAGGTGTTGCGGCTGAACAAGGCGCCGTTGACCTGGTTGCTTTCCGAGCTGCTGCTTTCTTTTATGCTCGGTGCCGCCGAGATCTCGAACCCGCCCTCGAGCTGATAGACGAATTGGAAGGGATGGCTGCCGAGATTTTGGAAGCCGCGGATGCCGAAATAGGAATTGTTGGTCGAAATATCGGGCATCCAGCCCCAATTTCCGACCGGATGTTGGCCGCCGGAGGATGGGAGAGAGCCGACATTCTTGGTCGCGGCGTCGATCGAGACGTCGAGATTGCCGTAGCCCGAAATCTCGCCGCCCGGCGTGTAGAAGGTGAGCGGCGTGCCCTTCTTGTGTTCGAGGAAGCCGTGGCCGTTGGCGTCGAGTTCGGCCGTCCCCGCCTTGGCCGAGGCTTGCGCCGCCTGGCTCTGCGCCTGGTTGGCTTGGCTCTGCGCCTGGCTCGCCTGGCTCTGCGCCTGGGCGGCCTTCGCCTCGGCCGCCTTCGCTTGCGCCGCCGATTGCGCCTGCGCCGCCGTCAGCGCGCTGATCGCCTTTTGCAGCTGATTGATCTGGTCCTGCAGCGCCTTGATCTGCGCGTCCGTTGCCTGTGCGTTCGATGCCCCGGTCGCCCCGAGAATGAGCGCCGCGGATAGCCCGAATGCCAATCCCGCCTGCCGCAAACGCAGGCCCCAAGCCGAATTTTCCATGACCAACGCTCCCCCTATTGATTTATTTAGCTTTGACGCCAGTATAGTGGGCAAAAGATTGGCTGCCGGTGGCTGGAAGGTTGGAAATCGTCAATCTGGGGCGCCGCCAAAAGGTTCCGGCGGGCTGTGATTAGTCGGCAACAATCAAAAGCAACAGGCGCCGATAAGGGCGCGAAAAGTTAACGGGGGAATACCAGCATGAAGATCCTGCTGATCGAGGATAACCGCGAGACCGCGGATTACATTTTCCAAGGGTTGCAGGAGAAAGGCCATGTGGCTTCGGTCAGCCAGGACGGCCGCGAAGGCCTGTTCCGCGCCGCCAGCGAGAATTGGGACATGCTGATCGTCGACCGCTTGTTGCCCGGGATGGACGGCCTGTCGCTGGTGCATACCTTGCGCGGCGGCGGCGTCCACACGCCGGTGCTGTTCCTGACCGCGCTCGGCGGCATCGATGACCGGGTTGCCGGCCTGAACGCCGGCGGCGACGACTATCTGGTGAAACCCTTCGCCTTCGCCGAGTTGATCGCGCGCGTCGACGCGCTCGGCCGCCGGCCGCTTCAGACCGCGGTGGAAACGGTTTTGCGTGTGGCCGATCTGGAAATGGATCTGCTGGCGCGTTCGGTGCGGCGCGGCGGCCGGACGATCGAATTGCAGCCCCGGGAATTCCGCCTGCTCGAATACCTGATGCGGCATGCGGGACAGCTGGTGACGCGAACCATGCTGCTCGAGAACGTGTGGGACTTCCACTTCGACCCGCGCACCAACATCGTCGAAAGCCACATCAGCCGGCTGCGCAGCAAGCTCAACAAGAACGGGATCGAGCTGATCCACACCATTCGCGGCAGCGGGTATTCCATCCGTGCGCCTGCCTAGGCTGTTCCGGACGACGAGCTTCCGGCTGACCCTGCTTTATGCCGGGCTGTTCAGCCTGTCGGTGCTGTTTCTGTTCGCCGCCGTCTATTGGTCGACCGTCGGCCTGATGTCGCGCCAGATCGACGAGACCGTCCGCAACGAGTTGATCGAGCTGCAAACCGCAGCGCCGGGCGGCGGCTTGCTAGAGCTGCAGCAGGTGGTCCAGGAATATGCGGCGCGTTCGCCGAGCTTTTTCTATCTTCTTCAGGACGCGGACGGGCATGTGCTGGCGGGAAACCTGCCCGCCCTCGCGCCCGAGCCGGGCCTGCGCAAGCTGTCCTGGAGATCTGAGCCGCCGCCGGTGAATCTCGGCAACGCGGCCAAGGGCATCCGCGGTTACGGCATGAAGGTCGCCGACGGCGCCTATCTCTTCGTCGGCTTGAGCAGCAACGAACTCCGGCGCATGCAGACCGCGCTCGACCGTTCTTTCCTGTGGAGCCTGGCGGTCACGCTGGTGCTGGCGTTGCTCGGCGGAGCGGCGATGAGCCTCGGGCCGCTGCGCCGCGTCGAGGCGATCAGCCGGGCCAGCCGCGACATCATGGGCGGCGATCTCGGCCGCAGGATCGCCTTGCGCGGCGGCGGCGACGAGTTCGATCATCTCGCGTCCAGCCTGAACGCCATGTTGAATCGCATCCAGGTCCTGATGAACGGGCTCCAGCAGGTGTCGAGCGACGTCGCCCACGATTTGCGCACGCCGCTGACATTATTGCGGCAAAGGCTGGAACTGGCGCGCCGCCGCGGCGCGAACGTCGAGACGCTGTACGCCGCGTTCGACCATTCGATCCGGGACGTCGACGCCATCCTCGACACCTTCGGCGCCATCTTGCGCATCACGCAGATCGAATCTGGAAGCCGCAAGGCCCAATTCGCCCGCGTCGGCCTGAGCGAGTTGCTGGAAGGGCTGGTCGACACCTATCAGCCGGTTGCGGAGGAAAAGCGCCAGCGTCTTTCGAGCGCGATCGCGCCCGATCTCTCGATCGAGGGCGACCGGGAATTGCTGACGCAGCTCTTCGCCAATTTGATCGAGAACGCGATCAACCACGCCCCGCCGGGAATATCGATCGGCGTGGGATTGTCCCAAACCGCCCGCGGCCTCGAGGCCGTCGTATCCGACAGCGGACCCGGCATTCCATCGGCATATCATCAAAAGGTTTTCCAGCGCTTCTACCGCCTGGAAACCAGCCGGACGAGCCCCGGAAACGGGCTGGGGCTCAGCCTCGCCGCCGCGGTCGCGGAGCTGCACGAGGCTTCGATCTCGCTTTCGGACAACCACCCGGGCCTGCGTATCGTCGTCGTCTTTCCGGCGGAACGCGTGTCGCAGGATACCGATGCCGCGCGCGGGACATCCGGCGCGAAGAGCGCGGTCGATTACGCGGCGGTGAGGCCGTAAGACGCGGGCGGCGGCGCTATCCGCGCCTTAATTCTCGCCGGGCGCCGTGTTGACGGCATCGCCGGCGTCGCTGGTCTGACGCTTGAGCGTTTTGACCGGGACGATGCCGCCGTCGCCGTCGATCATGGTCAGCCACACGCTGTTCGAGCCCTGGTTGCTGGTCGGCGAGAACGACAGCGTCACGCCGCCGAGATCGAAGTTGCCGGTCCGCGCGATGGCGTCGAGCAGCGCCTTGCGCGTCAGCGGCCCATGGATGTCGCGCAGGGCCATCACCGCCAGCCGGCCGGCCATGTAGCCTTCGAGCGAGACGAAGCCCGGCTTGGCCGCGGGGTCGAAGGATTTCAGCGCCGCCTGATACGAGGCCACCAGCGGCATCGACGTGTTCGTGGGGAACGGCACCACCTGGGTCACCACGACGCCGGCGCCGTCGGGACCCAGCGCCTTGGCCAGCGCGTCGGCTCCGACGAACGAGATGTTGAGGAAAGTGGCGTTCATTTTCTTGGCGCGCGCGAGCTTGATGAACTCGGCGCACGGCGCGTAGGCGCCGATCATGATCACCGCCTCGGGATCGCCGCGCTGGATGTCGAGCAGCGAGCCGCTCACCGCGGTGGTGTTGCGCTGGTAGGCGCCTTCGCTCACCAGCTTCATGCCGCGCCGGTCGAGCGCCTGCTGCACGCCGGCGAGACCGGCCCGGCCGTAGGAATCGTCCTGGTAGAAGATGGCGATGCGGCGATAGCCCAAATCGGTGGTCAGATGGTCGACCATGACCTCGGTTTCCTGGAAATAGGATGCCCGCACGTTGACCACCAGCGGATTGCGCGGGTTGCGCAAGCCCTCCGAGCCGGTGAACGGCCCGATCAGCGGCACGCCGCTTTCCGCCAGCAGCGGCAGAATGGCGTTGGTCGTCGGCGTGCCGACCGAGCCGATCAGCGCGAAGACGTTGTCGCCCAATATCTGCGTGGTGGCGGCGATCGTGTTGTTCGGCTCGTAGCCGTCGTCGCGCGAGTCCAGCACCAGTTCGCGGCCCTGGACACCGCCGTCGCGGTTCGCCTCGGCGAAGGCGGCGCGGATGCCGTCGCGCATGCCGGTGCCGAGCGCCGCGGCGGGGCCGGTCAACGCCGCAACCTGGCCGAAGACGATGCGGCTGGCGCTCACGCCCGACTCGTCGGCGAATGCCGGCATTGCTGCCGACGCCAGGACGCAGGCCGCGAACAAGCCGGCCGTCAGCCGCGAAGCGGCGGCGATCCGATGCGCCGATGTCAAAACCATGTTTGTGCTCCGTCCGATTTGCATGCGCCGTCAGGCCGCCGTCAGCCGCGAAGCGCTGTCGCCCGGCGGCGCCGACAATACCCGTTCGCGCGGGAAAAAGGCCCGCACGGTGGTGCCGCCGCCCGCCCGGCTGGAAAATTCGAGCGTGCCGCCGTGGAGATTCATCAGCTTGCTGCAGATGGCGAGCCCCAATCCCGAGCCGCCGTATTTCCGGCTGATCGACGAATCCGCCTGATAGAAGGGTTCGGCGATGTGCCGCAAGGCCTTTTCGTCCATTCCAATTCCGGTGTCGGTCACGGTCAACGCCACGCCGCCGTCCTGCGTCTGTGCGGCCGCCACCGTGACGTGGCCGTCGGGCGGCGTGAACTTGACCGCGTTCGACAGGATGTTGAGCAGGATCTGCTTGACCGCGCGGGCGTCGGCGTAGAGCACGGTCGCGGCGAGCTCGGCGGCGTAATTCACCTTCACTTGGCCTTCCTTGATCCGGGTGGCCATCAGCGTGTCGCAGACGCGGGCGATGTCGCCCAGATTGACCTGCTCCTCGTTCAGCGCGTAGCGCCCGGCTTCCACCTTCGACATGTCGAGCACGTCGTTGATCAGGTCGAGCAGATGTTTGCCGCTCATGTTGATGTCGCGCGCATAATCGACGTAACGCGGCTGGATCTTTCCGAAAAGCTGGTCGCGGATGATTTCCGAGAAGCCGATGACGGCGTTCAGGGGTGTGCGCAGCTCGTGACTCATGTTGGCGAGGAACTCGGACTTGGTGCGGCTCGCCATTTCCGCCTCGTTCTTGGCCTCGCGCAGCCGATTCTCGGCCTCGACCATTTCGGTGACGTCGCTCGAGGTGCCGCGATATCCCGCAAAGCTGCCGTCGGGGTCGAAACGCGGTTGGCCGCTGATCCGGAGATAGTGGATGCCGGTCGGCGTGCTGATTGAGTAGACGAAATCGCGGAACGGCCGATGCGCCGCGAAATCCTCCATGTGGCGGCGCACCGCCGCCATGTCCGCCGTCGCCGCCGCCATCTCGAGTCGGTTGCGCCCCAGATAGTCGGCGATGTCGGCGCCGGTCCATTCGGTGAAGCGCTCGGAGATGTAGACGAAACGATGATCCTTGTCGGTTTCCCACAGCCAGTCCGACGCGGCCTCGGCGAAATCGCGAAAGCGGCCCTCAGTGATCCGCGCCGCGGCCTCGGCGCGTTCGCGCCGCGCCCATTGGCGCGCGAACAGAAACACCAGCGTGCCGAGGGCGAAGCAGGCGATCGCCGCATAGGTCGCGAACAGGAAAAGCGCGCGATACCAATTGCTCAGCAGCACGAATTTCGGCAGCGAGATATTCGCCGTCAACGCGTATTCGCCGACCGAGGCGCTGCTGGTCAGCCGCTCGCCGCCGTCGTCGGTGCCGTTGCGCGCCACCACCACGCCGTAATCGTCGGTCAGGGTGACCACGGTCTCGCCCGAGAAATTCATGGCGCGGTTGAAATCGGCGAGCCATCCCGGGTCGATCACCGCGACGGCCGCGCCGCGGATGACGCCGTTGGCATCGGGGTCGCGCCTGACCACCGACACCAGTCCGTCCGGCCGCGGCACCAGCACGGGATCGCCGCCGGATTCGGCAAAGGCGCGCCGTGCCGCCGCCTCGGCGGTCACGTCCTGGCCTCCTTCGGCGACCGAAACATAGGCCAGCGAAACGATCGTCGGATTGGCGGCGCCAAAGGCGGTGGCGGAAGTGCCCGGGCCGAAGCCCTGCGCCGCCGCGGCGTGCTTTTGTAGGAGGAAATTGACCAGCGTGCGATCCGCGCTCTTGATCTCGCGCTCGGTCTGGATGGCAAGCGCCCGGCTCAGCCCGTCCATCGAGCGCTGCGCGTCGCTGATCTCGCGGTCGTACTGGAACCACAGCGACAGCGTGGTGACCACGACGATGCCGATGACCACGGCGGCGCCGAGCACCAACATCATGCTGCTGGGCTTCATGATCATAGACAGCGACCGTTTCACGGTGACATTCATCCGGCTCAATTCGATAGAATTCTCAACCATAGGTGGAACGCCGTTAATAATTCATAAATGCGTTGCACCGGGCCGGTGCCGGACGGTAATGGGCGTCCAATGATGGAGGATCGAAATTCCGCCTGGCCGGGGCGGGTCCGTTCGACGGTCGGCGCGCGGCCAACGCGGCTTTCGCCGTCGGCCGTTACAGTTTGGCGATGGCCTTGGCCAACTCGAACACCCGGCGGCGCAATTGCGGATCGGAAATTTTGAGATAGGCCCGCACCAGTTCAAGCGTCTCGCGATTCATGACCGGCGCGCCCGGATTGACGGCAACGGCCTCATCCTTGACCGCGGCGGCGTCGGATCTCACGCTCTTGGGCGGCTCGGCCGGAGCGGGAGCGATGTCTTCATAGAAGAACGACACCGGCACGTCGAGCGCGCGCGCCAGATCATAAAGCCGTCCGGCGCCGATGCGGTTGTTGCCGCACTCGTATTTCTGCACCTGTTGAAATGATAGGCCGATGGTCCGGGCCAGCTTCTCCTGGCTCATGCCCAGCAGCATGCGACGCAGGCGCAAGCGCGCCCCGACATGCGCGTCGATGGCTTTGTTGGCTCTGCGGGGCTTCACGCGGCGGGTCTCGTGGATCATTTGCCCGCGGCCCCGCGCAGTTCCGTGCAGACGCCGCGGATGTGTTCGAGCAGCGTTCGCGCCGCCGGCGTAAGCGGAATATCCCGGCGGGAGATGACTCCGACACTCCGCTTCCAGGTCAAGCCGGGGATCGTAAGCGCGCGCAGGAGTCCCTGCTTGATTTCCTCGCTGACCAGAAGTTCCGGAAGATACGACAGATAGCCCCCTTCGCAGAGAAGCTCTTTTGCCAAAAGGATCGAATTGAATTCGATGGCGGGCTCGGGCGCGGGCAGGTCCAGCCTGCGAAAGAACATATTCAGCCTTT
>DATNMV010000216.1:0-5507 GCA_035602175.1 Allostellaceae bacterium | reverse complement strand
TCGACACCTATATCCTGCGCGGGCGCGCGCCATGGACCCTGCGTCAAAGCGCCGATTTCGAGCATCTCGAGCGCGCCATCCGCGCCAAGCCCATCGCCTATCCCAAGCCGGACGGCAAAATCACCTTCGACCGCCTGTCCTCGGTGTTTCTCTCCGGCGTGAGCCACGAGGAAAACCAGCCGCCGCATCTGCGGCTGAGAAACCCGGATGCCGCGATCGCGGTCAATTACGCGCTCTATGCCGCGCCCGAGACGCGCTATTGCCCGGCCGGGGTTTACGAAATCCTGACCGATCCGGCCGGGCGGCCGCGCCTCCAGATCAACGCCGCCAATTGCATCCACTGCAAGAGCTGCGATATCAAGGATCCGACCCAGAACATCGACTGGATGGTGCCGGAGGGCGGCGGCGGCCCCAATTATCCGAACATGTAGCCGCCCGGCCGGTGTATGTAATGGCGTAACATGGCGAAAGCGAAATCAATCAAGCTTTGGGTGATCGCGGGCTGCGGTCTGGCCGTTATCGGCGCCGGGGTTTTGGCGTTGGTGGCGTACAAGGCCGGGGCGCCGCAACCGGAAGCGCAACAATCCGCCGCGCTGCCTTCCGTCCCCGACAGCCCCACCGGTCCCGAAAGCGCGCTCGGCGGCTATCTCGCCGCCCGCCACGCGCAACAGGAACACGATTACGCCGGGGCCTTGGCCTTCATCGACCGCTCGCTGGCCGACGATCCCGACAATTACGACCTGATACGGCGTAGCTTCGTCTTGCGCCTCTCGGAAGGACAGGTCGGCGATGCGGTCGATCTCGCCCATCGCATCGCCGCGCATGACGGCGCCACCGGCCTGGTCGGGCTGGTGCTGCTGGAGCAGGCGATCAAGACCGGCGATTACGACGGCGCCGCGAAAATCGCGGCGGCGATGCCGCGCGAAGGCGCGCAACGCTATTCCCTGCCGCTACTGCTCGCCTGGACCGACGAGGCGCGCGGCCAGGGCGACAAAGTGGCGAAGGACATCGCCGGCATGGTCGACGTCAACGGCCTGGGACCGCTGAAGGAGATTCACGTCACGCTGATCGCCGATGTCGCCGACCAGACCGACAAGGCCGCGGCCGGCTACAAGAAGATCCTCGGCGAAGAAAATCCTCCCAGTTTGCGCGTCGCCCAGCTCGCCGGGAATTTCTACGAGCGCCACAACCAGCCGGATGCGGCGCGCGCGGTTTACCAAAGCGTGGCGGCGATCGACGATTCCGACGTCGCCGCATCCGGGTTCGACCGCCTCGGCAAATCGGTGGTCCCGCCGCGCGTGGTGGCAACGCCCGCCGACGGCGCCGCCGAGGCGCTGTTCGATCTCGCCAGCCTGCTCAATCAGCGCGACACCATGGACGCCGCGCTGATCTATGCGCGCCTCGCGCTCGATCTCAAACCCGATTTCACGCTGGCCGAGCTGCTGGTCGGCGAGATTCGCGAGCAGCAGGACCGCGACGCCGATGCGCTGGAGATCTATCGCGGCATCGGCGGCGATTCGCCTTTCTCCTGGACGGCGCAATTGCGCATGGCGCTGGTGCTCGACGCGCTCGACCGCACCGACGAAGCGACCAAGCAGCTTGAAACCATGGCGAAGGACCGCCCGGACCGCCCCGAGCCGTTGATCGAGCTGGGGGATATCGAACGCAGCCACAGCAAATTCACCGAGGCGGCGTCCGCCTATGATCGCGGCCTGGCGCGCATGCCCGATCCGTCGCCGCGGCAATGGCGCATCTATTACAGCCGCGGCATCGCCTATGAGCGCTCCGACCAGTGGCCGAAGGCCGAGGCCGATTTCAAGCGCGCGCTCGAATTGCAGCCGGATCAGCCGCTGGTGCTCAACTATCTGGGTTACACCTGGATCGACAAGGGCGAGAATCTCGACCAAGGCGTGCAGATGATTCAGCGCGCGGTCGCGCTCCGGCCCACTGACGGCTACATCGTCGATAGCCTGGGTTGGGCCTATTACCGGCTCGGCGATTACCCGCGCGCGACCCAGATGCTGGAAAAGGCGATCGAGCTCCTGCCCGAAGACCCGACTATCAACGACCATCTCGGCGACGCCTATTGGCAGGGCGGGCGGAAAATCGAGGCGCGCTATCAATGGCGCCGCGCGCTGCAATTCAAGCCCGAGGCGGATGAAGCGAAGAAGATCGAGGGCAAGCTCGACCGCGGCCTGAGCAACACCGGCGGCGGTTGACGCGCCCCTTGCTCGCGCCGGCCAAACTCAACCTCTACCTCCATGTCCTCGGACGGCGCGCGGACGGCTATCATCGTCTCGACAGCCTGGTGGCATTCGCCGATATCGGCGACCGCTTGACGGTTTCTCCCGCGCCGGCATTGGCGCTCGATCTCGCCGGACCCTTCGCCCGCGACCTCGGCGGCGACCCTAAGGACAATCTGGTCTGGCGCGCGGCCGAGACTCTCGCCCGGCGCCTCGGCCGTGTACCCCAGGCGAACATTCATCTGGAAAAGAATCTCCCAGTCGCTTCGGGCATCGGCGGCGGCTCGAGCGATGCGGCGGCGGCGCTGAAGGCGCTCGACGCCTTGTGGCAAGGCGGGCTCGGCCAGGCCGGTCTCGCATCCTTGGCGCGCGAACTCGGCGCCGACGTGCCGGTCTGCCTGGCGGGCAAAACCTCCTGGCTCGGCGGCATCGGCGAAGCGGTCGCGCCGGCGCCCAAACTGCCGCGGGCGGCGCTGGTGCTGGTCAATCCGGGCAAGGCGCTCTCCACGCAAGCGGTGTTCAAGACGCGGCGCGGGCCTTATGCGGCGCCGGCGCGCTTCGTCCGCGCGCCGGCGAGCGTCGGCGGCCTGGCGGCGCTGCTCAAATCCCGCGGCAACGGCTTGACCGATGCGGCGCGGGCGTTGGTGCCGGAGATCGGCGAGGCGCTGGCGCTGCTCGAAGCCTGCCCGGGCGCGCTCATCGCGCGCATGAGCGGCAGCGGCGCCACCTGCTTCGCGTTGTTCGCCGCCGCCGCCGAGGCGCGCGCGGCCGCGCGGCGGCTCAAATCCGAAAAATCCGGCTGGTGGGTGGCGAGCGGTCGGCTGCTCTAGATCCGGCTGCCCGCGTTCACGGCTTGGCGGCGTTGGCCTTCTGGTCGACGTTGGCCGCGGCGCTGCCGGTCTGGATCGTCTTCTGCAATTCGGCGGCGCGCTCCTGGGCCTTCTGCAGATCGGCGGGCGAAAGGCTGTTCGCCAGATGATCGCGGCGCTGCGCCGCGCCCTGGTCGCCATGCGATGCCGCGGCGGTGTACCAGGCATAGGCTTCGGTGTTGGATTGCGGCACGCCTTCGCCGCGCTCGTAGAGCACGCCCAGATTGAATTGGGCGTTGATCACGCCGGCGGTGGCGGCGCGGCGGAACCAGCGCACCGCCTCTTGGATGTCCTGTTGCACGCCGATGCCGTTGGAATAGGCCACGCCGAGATTGAAGGCGGCATTGGCGTTACCCTGCGCCGCGGCCTTCTGATACCAACTCATCGCCTGCGCCGGATCGCGCGGCACGCCCATGCCTTCGCTGTACATCACGGCGACGTTGTATTGCGCCTCGGCGACGCCGCCATTGGCCGCCGCCAGGAACAGCTGCGCGGCTTGGCCGTAATCCTGTTTCACGCCTTGGCCCAGCGCATAGAGCACGCCAAGCCGGTATTGGGCGACCGGGTCGTTGGTCTTCGCGCGATCCTGGAGCCAGGCGGCGAGCTTGGCCGGGTCCTGCGACTCCTCGCCGGGGGCGGGAACGGGCTTCTTCGCGGCGGTCGATGCCGGCGGCGCGGCATGCGTGGCGGGCGGCTTGATCGCCGCCATTTTGCGCGGCGGCGGCGTCTCGGTGGTCGCGGGCGGCGTCGGATTCTGTTGGTTCGTCGTGTCGGCCTCGGCCATAGGCTGCGGCGGGGCGACGGTTTGGCTGTTGGCGGCCGATGGCGGCATCGGCGGCGCAATGCCGGCGGCAGGCGTCTCGGCAGCCGGGGTTTCGGATAACGGCGATGTTTGGGCGGCACTCTGCTCCGGCGGCGGCTCGGAGGGCTGGAGCGACGGCATCGACGTCGCCGCCGAATTCGAGGTGCTGTCGAGGGCGCTCTGGGCCTGCGGTTCGGGCTTGCCTGCGATCATCGACAGGTAGCGCTGCGCGCCGAGCACGCCGATAAACACGACCACCGCGATGGCGATGTCGACGATCAGCGGCCGGCGTACAGGCGAGACGAGCATCGGCGGGGTGAGCTCGAGCGGCGATGAGAAATCCTCGCGCTCTCCGGGCGCTTCGCGATCCTTGAAGGACGGCCAGGGCGCCTTTGCGTCGTCCCGGTGCGGCGCCGCGGCCGGAGCGAAAATGGGTTCGGCGTCATGCTCGGCGGGCGTGGCGCGGCGCAGCTTGAGGCGCGGCTGCTCGTCGAACAAGTCGCCGGACTGCTCGGGCGGCGGCTCCTCGAGCCGGCTTTGCGCTGGCAACTCGTCGCCCGCGAACCGGCGGCGGCGGCGAAACATGTAGTCGAGAATGTTCTTGCTCGGCTCCGCCGCGTTGACTTCGGGTGCGGGCGTGGATGCGGGCGTGGGTGCGGGCGCGACCGGCTGGCGCGGCACGCGCGCCGCTGCGATCAACTCGGCGAGCGAGGGATCGAGGCCGTTGGTTCTATTTTTCAGCGCTTGATCGAAGCCGTTGAGCGGCGGCGCGACAACGGGCGCCTGGAAAGCGGCGGGACAGGCGCGGCGGATCGAGCGCTCGATCCATTGCTCGACCGGAATTCCGGCCTTGACCGCAGCGCGTTCGGCCAGCTGGTGCAGCTCGGGTTCGAGCTCGATTCCTTGCCAGCTGCTCATGGGCGGTGCTCAACGCCTGGCAGCGTGGCGATGAGGCGCAACGCCTCGTCGACACCGGCTTGCTCGGCCAGCATCTGTTCGGCGGCGCGTTCCGGATCCGGCATGTCGAGCAGCGCATAGGCATGGCTGCGGGTGAGGCGGCCAGACGAGACCAGTTCCTTCAGCCGCGGCGAAAGGCCCATCAGCCTGAGCGTACGGACGATATGCGGCATGTCGCGGCCGGTCGCGGCCGTGACCTCGCGCGGATCGAGCGAGAATTCGGTCATCAGCCGCAGATAAGCGCGCGCCTCGTCGATCGGCGACAGATCGTCCTGAGCCAGGTTTTCGGTCAGCGAAGCGAGCACCGCCTCGGGATCGCCGAGATTGGTCACCACCGCGGCGATCTGCGTCAGGCCGAGGCGCCGCGCCGCGCGCCAGCGGCGCCGGCCGGCGACGATCTCGTAACGGCCTTCGTCACCTGGCTTGCGCCGCACCAGGATCGGCTGGCGCAGGCCGCTCTCGCGGGCAATCGCCGCCACCAACGCTTCGGGCGCGTCGCTCTCGCCGTGACGCGTGCCGACGGTGCCGATGTCGAACACCGCGGGCGGCAGAAGGAGCGTGGCAGAATCGAATGCCGCGGCGCCCGAAGCTTGCGCCGGGGCGGAGACTTGCGGCGCCGGTGACGCCGGCGGCGAC
>DATNMV010000215.1:0-2416 GCA_035602175.1 Allostellaceae bacterium | reverse complement strand
GTCACGGTTAAGAAGTCGGCGGCGTTAGCCGTTAAAATGCCGACCAAGGACGTGGCAAGAAAGGTAATAACGAATAGGCTTGGCCAAGTCTTCTTCAAGCGGACCCCGTATATCCAGCCATTCATAGGGACGCATTAAACTATCAGTGACTCGCTTGGCAAGACAAAAGTCTGTGCGCGATAACAGCGATTTATTACCTCTTGTCCACATTTCGGGGGATGCTGTGGATAGTCACAATGTTACTGCAATTTCACTAGTTTCGTCTGAATCGATAACATATCTCTCCACGATTCGACTTTATTCGCCGGGGCGCGCAAAAGGAAAGAAGGATGGTAAATGGCGGTGGCCGTTAAGGTTTGGGGCAAGCCGGGAACCGGCAGCTCGAACCAGCGGCCGCGCAGCCGGGTTATGCCCTCGCTCCGGCCCAGCAGCGCGGCGGTTGCCGTTCCTCCGCATAAAACCACGAGTTTGGGCCGGGCCAGCGCGATATGCCGCCACACGAAGGGCAGGCAAAGGGCGGTCTCCTCGGCGGTTGGCTTGCGATTTCCCGGCGGGCGCCAGAACAGGATGTTGGTGATGTAGGCGTTCTTGCCGCGCTCGACCCCGATCGAGGCGAGCATGCGGTCGAGCAGCTGGCCGCTCCGGCCGACAAAGGGTTTGCCGATCCGGTCCTCGTCGGCTCCCGGCGCCTCGCCGATCAGCATCAGCGGCGCGTCAGGATTGCCGTCGGAAAAGACCGTGTGGGTGGCGGTCTTGCGCAGGGAACATCCGTCGAACGATTCTAAGATGGAGCGAAGTTCGGCCAAATTCCCCGCCGAGTCGGCCAGCTGTCTGGCCGAGGCTAGAATCGCGCTGTGCGGGGTGGGCGCGGGCGGCGGCGCCTTCGCTTCACTACTTGTCCGGACGGTTGCTGGGGCGAAACGCGGCGGCGGATTTGATTTTGCCGCGGGCGCGGCCACGAACCGGTCGCGCGGATTTTCGCTGATCGCCTCGTCGGCGCCCATCGCCAATTGCCACTCGAGCAACAGTTCCGCCGCAGGACGAGTCTGCATCGCCTGAGCCTATCATCCACTATAGTGCCGCGCCATGCAGCGCGAACGGATGACCTACGACGTGGTCATCGTCGGCGCGGGTCCGGCGGGGCTCGCGGCGGCGATCCGTCTGAAGCAGCTCGCGGCGCAGGCATCCCGGGAAATTTCCGTCTGCGTCGTCGAGAAGGGCTCGGAGGTGGGCGCGCATATCCTGTCGGGCGCGGTGTTCGAGCCGCGCGCGCTCGGCGAATTGTTTCCCGACTGGCGCCAGCGCGGCGCGCCGTTGACGACGCCGGCGGCAAAGGACCGGTTTCTCCTGCTTACCGCGCGCGGCGCGTTGCGCCTGCCGGTGCCGCCGCAGATGAGAAATCACGGCAATTACATCATCAGCCTCGGCAATCTCTGCCGCTGGCTCGGCAAAGAGGCCGAGGCGCTCGGCGTCGAGATCTATCCCGGCTTCGCCGCGGCCGAAATCCTCTACGACGAAGGCGGCCGCGTCGCCGGCATTGCCACCGGCGCCATGGGCGTGGGCAAGGACGGCAAGGAGACGGCGAATTTCCAGCCCGGCGCCGAATTGCGCGCCCGCGAGACGCTGTTCGCCGAGGGCTGCCGCGGCTCGCTGACCAAGCTGCTCGAGGCGCGCTTCGAGCTGCGCCGGGACTGCGACCCGCAAAGCTACGGTCTCGGCATCAAGGAGCTGTGGGAGATCGATCCCGCCAAACACCGCGCCGGGCTGGCCGTCCATACCATCGGCTGGCCGCTCGACCGCCGCACCTATGGCGGCTCTTTCCTCTATCACTTCGACAAGAACCTGCTCGCCGCCGGTTTCGTGGTTGGGCTCGATTACGCCAATCCCTATCTCTCGCCTTTCGAGGAGTTCCAGCGCTTCAAGACTCATCGCGCCGTTCGCGGCGTGTTCGAAGGCGCCAAGCGCATCGCCTATGGCGCGCGCGCCTTGAACGAGGGCGGATTTCAATCGATCCCGGCATTGTCGTTCCCCGGTGGTCTCGTCATCGGCGACGCCGCCGGTTTCCTCAACGCGCCCAAGCTCAAGGGCAGCCACACGGCGATGAAATCGGGCATGGTCGCGGCCGAAACCGTGTTCAAGCGGCTCGCCGGCGATGCCAATGCCGATTACCGCAGCGCGCTCGAAGCCTCCTGGGTCTGGCCCGAGCTCCATGCCGCGCGCAACATCCGGCCCGCCTTCCGGTACGGGCTTTGGGCGGGCCTCGCTCATGCCGCGCTCGACACCTATATCCTGCGCGGGCGCGCGCCATGGACCCTGCGTCAAAGCGCCGATTTCGAGCATCTCGAGCGCGCCATCCGCGCCAAGCCCATCGCCTATCCCAAGCCGGACGGCAAAATCACCTTCGACCGCCTGTCCT
>DATNMV010000214.1:0-3969 GCA_035602175.1 Allostellaceae bacterium | reverse complement strand
CGGCCGCGCCCCACGCCGTGCTGCTGGTGCTCGATGCCACGGTCGGCCAGAACGCGCTCTCCCAGGTCGAGATCATCCGCGACATGGTCGGCGTCACCGGTCTCGCCATGACCAAGCTCGACGGCACAGCAAAGGGCGGCGTGCTGGTGGCCCTGGCCGAGAAATTCCAGCTGCCGGTGCATTTCATCGGCATCGGCGAGCGGGAAGACGATCTGCGGCCCTTCATCGCCCGGGATTTCGCGCGCATCCTGGCCGGGCTCGACTAGAAACCCGCCGAATCCGCAATCGCTTCGCCGCGCTCAATCGATGGCGCGATAGAGCCGCTCGTCATAGAGCGCGCCCTGCATCGCGCCGATGGCGGCGCGGAAATTCGCGGTGTGCGGCGCGCCGGTATAGGCATCGAAATCGGCGCGGCTTTTCCATACCTCGACCAGGGTGAAGTGGTTGGGCCGGTTGGCCTGTTGCAGCACGTCGAGGCGGATCGTCCCAGCATCCTTGATGTTGTCCGCGCGCCATTGCGAAAGCGCCGCCGCCCCGTCGTCCTTCCGGGGCGGCGTGACGTCGACATGGGTCACGACATAAAGCGCGTCGGGGCGGATGGCGCCTCGCGCCGGCCCGACCGCCAGGCCGGAGTGAATCCGCCGGTCGGCGGGCGCGGCGCGCAGCGCGTCGAGCTCGATCTCAAGCGGCGCGGTTTGCGGCGCGGCGGCGTCGGCGGCTTGCTGGTCGCGCCAGATCGCCAGCAGGACGAAGCGGTTGGGCCGGTCGATCTCCGCGCCCGCGATGCAGCCGAGATTGCCGTCGGCCTGGCGGTCGACGCCGCAGATTTTCTTCAACAACGAAGCGGCCGAAGCCCGGGCGGAGGGGATTGTCTCGGTATAGGTCGCGGCATAGAGGGGCGCGGGCGACGGGACGGCTTGCGCCGGACCGGCGGTGTCGGGCGACTGTACGCAGGCCGCGAGCACACAGAAGGCCGCCAGCAGGGCGGCACCCAAGCCTGAAAACCGGCACAATATCCTTTGCATGATCGCCCTCCCCGAGATGCTTCTTTCCTTGTTCGTTGGGTAAATCTTGGGCGGAATTGAGCCGTCCGGCAAGCACGCCTTGCGCGGCCGGTTTGCAGGCGCGCGGAAACGCTCTACACTTGCCGCCAATTCGGGAATCGGCCGGGTCAACCGGCTGAAGGGGAAACGCCATGAGCCTGCCGTCGATCCACGCCGCCACGCTGTCGCGCCGCCGCTTCATCGCCGCGACCGCCGCCGCCGCCGTCACCGGGACCGGCGCCGCTCCCGCGCGCGCGCAGCCCGGCTTCCGCTACCGGCTCGGCCTGAGCCAGCCGCTCGACAGCCCGAACTATCTGCGGCTCAAGGAGATGGCCGGAAATATCCGCGCCGATACCAAAGGGCGGCTTGCGATCGACGTGCACGGCGCGGGCGATCTCGGCTCCGACAGCGTCATGCTCGCCATGGTGCAGAACGGCCAGCTCGAAATGTATCTCGGCGGCAACGTGTTCGGGCCGCTGGTGCCGACCACGGAAATGCCCGGCCTGCCATTCACCTTCAAGAACTCCGCCGCCGTCTTCGCCGCGCTCGACACCGAGCTCGGCGACTACATCCGCTCCCAGATGCTGTCGAAGGGGCTTTTCGCCTTCCGCTACGGGCTCGACAACGGCTTCCACCAGCTCACCGCGCGCTCCAAGCCGATCCGCACCGTCGACGATCTCGCCGGCATGACCATCCGCACGCCGGTGCAGACCATGACGGTCGATTTCTTCGAGACGCTGGGCGCCAAGCCGATGAAGTTCACGCTCAACCAACTCTACGCGGTGCTGCAGAACGGGACCTGCGACGGCCAGACCGATCCGCTCGGCCTGATCGAGCTGTTGAAGCTCTACGAGGTGCAGACCTATCTCAGCCTGACCGACCACTGGTGGTCGGGCTTCACCCTGGTCGCCAACCCGGGCGCGTGGAACGCGCTGCCGCCCGATCTCCGGGCGATTGCCGAGAAACACGCCAAACACGCGGCGCTGGCGCAGCGGCGCGACGTCGACAAGCTCAACGCCGGCGCGCTCGGGGTGCTGCGGGCCAAGGGCATGATCGTCAACCGGACCGACACCAGCGGCTTCAAGAAGCCGCTCGCCGATTTCTACGCGCGCTGGAAGGCGAATTACGGCGACCAGGCCTGGGCCCTGCTCGAAGCCCGCGTCGGCAAGCTGGTCTGAGCAACCGTGGCCGAATCGGCCGGCCCGGCGGCGTTAAGCGAAAACTAATCCTCTTTACCTAGTTTTGATGGATGCATGGCGCAACGGCCCCCGCGGCCCCCGCGGTCCGCACGCAACCGCAGCGGTTACAAAGGCTTTATCAGCATTGGGATGATCGCCGGCGCGGCCGCGAATTTCCTGCCCGGGCGGATTTTACCCCGCACGATCTGCAATACATCATCGGCAATCTGTCGTTGGTCGATGTCGGTTACCAGCCGTTGAGCTTCCGCTTTCGCATTTTCGCCTCGAACGTCGCGACGCGCCTCGGCAAGGAAATGACCAACAAGAGCGTCGACGCGTTTCCCTATCCGCGCCAGGCCGAGCTCGCGCGCGAACACTTCGCCGAAGTCGTCGAGCGCCGCGTGCCGGCCATCCGTTTCCGCGATCCCTCGTTCATCAAATACGACGTGCCGCGCAATTTCGAAATCCTCGCCCTGCCGCTGTCGGCCGACGGACAAATCATCGACATGCTGATGGTCGGCTACGCCTGGGACAAGGAATAGACGCAAAGCTGCGTCCGAACCTCCGCGCCGTCATTTCCCGCTCAACCGCCCGCTGCGGAGGGATATAATCGTTCCGGGTTTTAACGGGCGCGGTTTTCACGGGTTCCATGCAACGGCGGGCATTCATCGGCTCTCTCGGCGGCGCGATCCTCCTTCTGTCGTGTCCCATGCTCGGTTTCGCCGCGTGCGGCGAGGAGATCAATGCTCTCTATCAGGCGACCTATGCGGGGCTCCCGGCCGGCGAGGTGCGTTTCAGTTTCACCGGCGACGGCGGCAGTTACCGCGACCGGATCGCGGTCGAGTCCGCGGGGCTGCCGCGCCTGGTCACGCATTTCCGCGGCACGGCCGAGGGCGAGGGCCGGCTCGAAGGCGACGGCGGGGCATCGCCGCTGCGTTACGAGGCGCTCTACGATCTGCGCAAACGGCACGACAGCCGCATCAGCATGCGCTTCATCGGCCGCGACGGCGCGGTGATCGCCGAGCGCGAGGCATCCGACACCAGCCGCAAGCCGCCGCTGCCGGATCTCTATCGCCGCAACGTGGTCGATCCGATCGCGGCGATGGCGGCCATCCGCCATCAGCTCTGGCTCCAGTTGCCCGTTCCGGCGCAGGATTTCGTCGTCCCGGTTTATGACGGCGCGCGCCGCTTCGACGTAGCGGTCCATATCGTCTCGGTCGGCGGGAAAGAGGGCGTCATCCGCCTGCTGCTGTCGCTCCGGCCGATCGCTGGCTTCAAGGCGGAATCGAGCGAGGACGGCGACCCCGAAGACGCGCCCCGCCCGGTGGAGGCGGTGTTCACCGACGACGCCAGCCTGGTTCCGGTCTCGATGCGGGTGACGGTGTGGTATTTGCCGATGGTCGTGCGCTTCGACCATTTCTGCAAAAGCTTCGACGCTTGCGGCGAGCCCGGCCCGTAAGGCGCCCGCGCCGGAAGCGAGGCCTCTATCGCCGGCGCGCGGGATTGCATAAGCTGAACGCACAAGGGGAACGCGCCGCCGCGGCGACACCCGTTTCCCCATAACCGGAGGGAGGGTTTCATGCCGACATTCATGTTGTCGCTTAGCTGGACCGACCAGGCCGTCCGCACCGCCAAGGAGTTCCCGAAGCGCAGCCAGGCCGCGCGCGAAATGGCTAAGAAGCTCGGCGTCGACATCAAGCAGGTCTATGTGACGACCGGCGACAGCGACGTGGTCGTCATCGCCGAAA
>DATNMV010000213.1:0-13517 GCA_035602175.1 Allostellaceae bacterium | reverse complement strand
TCGGCGACGTGGGCAAGGCCGGCGTCGCCATCGATTCGGTCGAGGACATGAAGATCCTGTTCGACGGCATCCCGCTCGACAAGATGTCGGTGTCGATGACCATGAACGGCGCGGTGCTGCCGGTGCTGGCGGGCTTCATCGTCGCCGCCGAAGAGCAGGGCGTAACGCAGGACAAGCTCTCCGGCACCATCCAGAACGACATCCTCAAGGAATTCATGGTGCGCAACACCTACATCTATCCGCCCGGCCCCTCGATGCGCATCGTCGCCGACATCATCGAGCACACGGCGAAGCGCATGCCCAAGTTCAACTCGATCTCGATCTCGGGCTATCACATGCAGGAGGCCGGGGCGACGGCGGTGCAGGAGCTCGCCTTCACGCTCGCCGACGGGCTCGAATACGCGCGCGCCGCGCTGTCCAAGGGCCTGGCGATCGACGATTTCGCGCCGCGGCTTTCCTTCTTCTTCTGCATCGGTATGAATTTCTTCATGGAAGTCGCCAAGCTGCGCGCCGCGCGTTATTTGTGGGCCACGCTGGTGCGGGAAAAGTTCAATCCCAAGAATCCGGCGAGCCTGCAGCTGCGCACCCATTGCCAGACCTCGGGCGTCAGCCTGACCGAGCAGGACCCGCTCAACAACATCGTCCGCACCACGGTCGAGGCGATGGCGGCGGTGCTGGGCGGCACGCAATCGCTGCACACCAACTCCTTCGACGAGGCGATGGCGCTGCCGACGCCGTCCTCGGCGCGCATCGCGCGCAACACCCAGCTGATCCTGGCGGAAGAGGCCGGACTCACCTACGTGGTCGATCCGCTGGGCGGCAGCTATTACGTCGAAAGCCTGACGCACTCCGTCGCCGAAGCGGCGCTCGCGCTGATCGCCGAGGTCGAGGAGTTGGGCGGCATGACCAAGGCGGTCGAAAGCGGCCTGCCCAAGCTCAAGATCGAGGAAGCTGCCGCCCGCCGTCAGGCGCGGATCGACCGCGGCGAAGAGGTCATCGTCGGCGTCAACAAATACCGCGTCGAGCAGGGCCAGGAGACCGCGGTCGACCTGCTCGCGGTCGACAATCCCAAGGTGCGGGCGCAGCAGATCGCGAGGCTCGAAAAGCTGCGCAAAAGCCGCGACCACGCCAAGGTCAAGCGGGCGCTCGACGATCTCTCCGAATGTGCGCGGTCGGAGACGGGAAACCTTCTCGCCTTGGCCATCGAGGCCGCGCGCGCCCGCGCCAGCGTCGGCGAAATTTCCGACGCGCTCGAGCGCGTGTTCACCCGCCACCGCGCCGTCATCCGCTCGGTTTCGGGCGTCTACGGCGCGCAGAACGAGGGCGACGAGGGCTTCGCCCGGGTGCGCGGCGAGGTCGAGGCCTTCGCCTGCGACCGGGGCCAGCGCCCGCGCATGCTGGTGGTGAAGCTCGGCCAGGACGGCCACGACCGCGGCGCCAAGGTGATCGCAACCGCCTTCGCCGATCTCGGTTTCGCGGTCGAGGTGGGGGCCCTGTTCCAGACGCCCGAAGAAGCGGCCGCCCAGGCAGTCGAGAACGACGCCGACGTGATCGGCGTCTCGTCGCAGGCGGCGGGCCACCGCACGCTGGTGCCGGAGCTGCTGGAAGCGCTCAAGGCGGGGGGCGGCGGCGACATCCTGGTGGTATGCGGCGGCGTCATTCCGCCCCAGGACTACGCCTTCCTGCAGCAGGCCGGCGTCGCCGCGATCTACGGCCCCGGCACCAACATTCCGGTGGCGGCCTCGGAAGTGCTGCACCTGATCGCCAAGAAACGCATGGCTGGCTTCAAGCGCGCAAAGCTCGCCTAGGGCCGCGCGCCGCGCTATCTAAGAGCCCGCATGGGCGTCCTGTTTTTCATCGTCTTCATCGATCTGGTCGGCTTCGGGGTGGTGATCCCGCTCTTGCCCTATTACGCGCTCGATTTCCACGCCTCGCCCCTGGCGGTCACTTCGATGATGTCGTGCTATTCGCTTGGCCAGTTCTTCTCCTCGCCCTTGCTCGGCCGTTTGAGCGACCGCATCGGCCGCAAGCCGGTGATCCTGGCGAGCCTGGTGTGCTCGATCGCCTCTTATGTCTGGCTCGGTTTCGCCAGCGCGCTGTGGATGCTGTTCGCCGCGCGGCTCCTGGCCGGGGCGGGGGCGGGCAACATCGCCGCGGCGCAAGCCTATGTCACCGACGTGACGCCGCCCGAGGGTCGCGCCAAGGGCATGGGCATGATCGGCGCGGCCTTGGGATTGGGCTTCACGGTCGGGCCGGCGCTGGGCGGTCTCGCCGCCGGCGGCGGCGCGCATCTCGAATATCCCGCCTTTCTCGCCGCCGCGCTGTCCGCCGCCGCGTTGGTGCTGGCGTGGTTGCGGCTCAAGGAAAGCCTGACCCACGCGGCGCGCGCCGACATCGTCGCCGGGCGCATCGCCGCCGCCAAATCGGCCTGGCGCCGGCCGCGGCTGCGCCTGCTGATTCTGATGGTGTTCGTCGCCATCTGCGCCTTCGCCGGCATGGAAACCACCTTCGCGCTCTGGGCGCATGAGGGTTTCGGCTGGGGGCCGATGCAGATCGGCTGGATCTTCTTCTATGTCGGCGTGCTGCTGGTGGCGATCCAGGGCGGGCTGATCGGCCGGCTGACCAAGCTCTTCGGCGAGGCCAAGCTGTTCATCGCCGGTGCCGCGACCATCGCCGCGGGGTTGATCGCCGTTCCCTTCGCCACCGCTTTGTGGGGCGTGCTGGTGGCTTGCGCGCTGCTCGCTATCGGCATGGGCCTGCTCAGCCCCTCGATGAACAGCCTGGTGTCGCAGGAAGCCGGCGCCGAGGAACGCGGCAACATATTGGGCCTGTCGCAATCGGCGCAGAGCTTGGCGCGCATCGTCGGCCCGGCGGTGGCGGGCGCGGCCTATGGCGGGCTCGGCCGCAACGCACCATATGTGCTGAGCGCGGTGGTGATGATCGGCGTGGTCGTCCTGTCGCTGCGCCTGTTGCGGGGTGAAAGGTGAAGGGCGACCGTTTGGTGGGTTCGTTGAGCCACAAGGCTTCGGAATTGGGTTTCCGTTCCGAATTGCACGCGATCTCCGCCGTGCTGCCTTATCTCTGGCCGCGCGAATCGCGCGCGCTGCGGGTTCGCGTGCTGCTGGCGATCGCCTGCCTGGTGCTGGCCAAGAGCATCACCGTCGCCGTGCCGCTCCTGTACAAGGGCGCGGTCGACAAGCTCGCGCCCGGCGCGGGCGCGCTGGTGGTGGTGCCGACCATGCTGATCGTCGCCTATGGCGGCGCGCGGGTGGGGGCGCAGCTCTTCAACGAACTCAGGGATTCGGTCTTCGCCAAGGTCGAGCAGCGCGCCATCCGCAACATCGCGCTCAACACCTTCCGCCATCTCCACGCGCTGTCCCTGCGCTTTCACCTGGAACGCCAGACCGGCGGCCTGTCGCGCGCGATCGAGCGCGGCGTGCGCGGCATGGAATTCCTGCTGTCCTATCTGCTGTTCAACCTGTTGCCTACCGTGTTCGAGATCCTGCTGGTGTGCGGCATCTTGTGGGGTTTCTTCGAGGCCAGCCTGGCCCTCGCCGTCCTCGCCACCATCCTGGTCTATGTCGCCTTCACCTTCGCCATCACCGATTGGCGCATCAAGTTCCGCCGCGAGATGAACGAGCGCGACAGCGAGGCCAACACCAAGGCGATCGACAGCCTGTTGAATTTCGAGACGGTGAAGTATTTCGCCAACGAGGAGCACGAGGCGCGGCGCTTCGATTTGGCGCTCCAGGGCTATGAGCACGCCGCCGTCAAAAGCCAGACCACGTTGTCGATGCTCAATATCGGCCAGGGGATCATTATTTCCATCGGGCTGGTCGGCGTGATGTGGCTGGCGGCGCAGGGCGTGGCGCAAGGCCGGATGAGCGTCGGTTCCTTCGTGCTGGTCAATTCCTACCTGGTGCAGCTCTACACGCCCTTGAACGTGCTCGGCATGGTCTACCGCAACATCAAGCAGTCGCTGACCGATCTCGAATCCATGATCCGGCTTCTGGGCGTGCGCGCCGAGGTGACCGACAAGCCGAACGCGCCCGATCTGGCGGTGAGCCAGGGCGAGATCGTGTTCGACCGCGTCTTCTTCGCCTATGACCCGCGCCGGCCGATCTTGGAGAACGTCTCGTTCCGCCTGCGCACGGGCGGCACGCTGGCCATCGTCGGGCCTTCGGGCGCCGGCAAGTCCACCATCGCGCGCCTGCTGTTCCGCTTCTACGACGTCGACCAAGGCGCCATCCGCATCGACGGCCAGGACATCCGCGACGTGACCCAGTCGAGCCTGCGCCGCGCCATCGGCGTGGTGCCGCAGGACACGGTTCTCTTCAATGATTCGGTTTACTACAACATCGCCTACGGCAAGCCCGGCGCGTCGCGCGAGGAGATCGAGCACGCCGCGCATCTCGCCCGCATCCACGATTTCGTCTCGGGCCTGCCCGACGGCTACAAGAGCCAGGTCGGCGAGCGCGGCTTGAAGCTATCGGGCGGCGAAAAGCAGCGCGTCGCCATCGCGCGGGTGATCCTCAAGGGCCCGCGCATCCTCGTGTTCGACGAGGCGACCTCGGCGCTCGACACCAAGACCGAGCGCGAGATCCAGGCGAGCCTCGAGGAGGTTTCGGCGCACCGCACCACGCTGATCGTCGCGCACCGGCTTTCGACCGTGATTCACGCCGACGAGATATTGGTGCTGGACCAGGGTCGCGTGGTCGAGCGCGGCGACCATGCCGGGCTGTTGGCCAAGAACGGCGTCTATGCCGCCATGTGGCATCGCCAGCAGGAGGCCGAACGCGCCGCCGAATTGGCCGCCGTGGCCGAAGTGGCCGAATAACCGGTCCGGGCGCGGCTTCGCGCCGGCTTGACGGTGCGGCCGGCTTCGCTTACAAACCCGCTCCAAGCAGCGGGGCTTGCCTCCGCCTTTCAAATCAAGGATTTCCACATGTCGCGACGGTGCAGCATCACCGGCAAGGGCGTGCTGGTTGGCAACAATGTGAGCCACGCCAACAACAAGACCAAGCGCCGCTTCCTGCCCAATCTCCAAGTCGCCTCGATGCTGTCCGACGCGCTCGGCCATTCGGTGCGCCTGAAACTTTCTTCCAGCGCCATCCGCACCATCGAGATCAATGGCGGGCTCGACGCCTATCTGCTCTCCGTGTCCGATGGGCGTTTGCCCACCGAGGCCCGCCGCCTCAAGCGCCGCATCGTCAAGGCGCAGGCGCGCAAGGACGGCGCCGCCGCCTGATCGCCCATCGCCCACCGGCCGCTTCCCGCGCGCGAATGCGGCTTAAGTGGGTTGCGGTTCCGGAGCGGGTCCACCATTATCCCGCCTTCTTTCGCCCGAAAGGCGGCCTAAAAAAACAGGGAGCTTCGACCGTGAGCCTGCGCGACTACGTTTTCACCAGCGAATCTGTTTCCGAGGGACATCCGGACAAGGTCGCCGACCGCATCTCCGACGCCGTGGTCGATGCGTTCCTGACCGCCGATCCGTTGTCGCGCGTCGCCTGCGAGACGCTGTGCACGACCAACCGGGTGGTGATGGCGGGCGAGGTGCGCGGACCGAAATCCGTCACCAAGGAAAAGCTGATCGAGATCGCGCGCGCCGCCATCAAGGACATCGGCTACGAGCAGGAAGGCTTTCACTGGAAGAAGGCGCATGTCGAGTGCATCGTCCACGAGCAATCCGCCGACATCGCCCAGGGCGTCGACAGCGCCGGCAACAAGGATGAAGGCGCGGGCGACCAGGGCATCATGTTCGGCTACGCCTGCACCGAGACGCCGGAGCTCATGCCGGCGCCGCTCTATTACGCGCACGCCATTCTCAAGTCGATGGCCGAGGCGCGCCATTCGGGCGCGACGCCCGATTTCGGCCCCGACGCCAAGAGCCAGATCTCGCTCGAATACAAGAACGGCAAGCCGGTGCGCGCCACCTCGGTGGTGGTCTCGACCCAGCACAGCGAGAAACTCGACCAGGACCAGGTGCGCGAGATCGTGCGCCCGCACGTGCTCGACGTGCTGCCCAAGGGCTGGATGTGCGATGAGCAACATTTCTACGTCAACCCGACCGGCCGCTTCGTCATCGGCGGCCCGGACGGCGATTGCGGCCTCACCGGCCGCAAGATCATCGTCGACACCTATGGCGGCGCCTCGCCGCACGGCGGCGGCGCCTTTTCGGGCAAGGACCCGTCGAAGGTCGACCGCTCGGCCGCCTATGCCGCGCGCTACCTCGCCAAGAACGTGGTCGCGGCGGGATTGGCCGAACGCTGCACCATCCAGGTGTCCTATGCCATCGGCGTGGCCAAGCCCTTGTCGGTCTATATCGACACCTCCGGCACCGGCCAGGTGGAAGAGGCCAAGCTTTCCAAGGTGCTGCAGGAGATGATGGATCTTTCCCCGCGCGGCATCCGCACCCATTTGAAGCTCAACCGGCCGATCTATGCGCGCACCTCGTCCTACGGCCATTTCGGCCGCCCGCCCGACGCCGATGGCGGCTTCTCCTGGGAGAAGACCGATCTCGCCGCCAGCCTGAAGCGCGCGTTCTAAGGATTCCCATTCCATGACCGTCGACTACAAAGTCAAAGACATCTCGCTTGCCGATTTCGGCCGGCGCGAGATCGCCATCGCCGAGATCGAGATGCCCGGCCTGATGGCCACGCGCGCCGAATACGGCAAGACGAAGCCGCTGAAGGGCGCGCGCATCGCCGGCTCGCTGCACATGACCATCCAGACCGCGGTGCTGATCGAGACCCTCAAGGAATTGGGCGCCGACATCCGTTGGGCGTCATGCAACATCTATTCGACCCAGGACCACGCCGCCGCCGCCGTCGCGGCCGCCGGCATCCCGGTCTTCGCCTACAAGGGCGAATCGCTGGTGGAATACTGGGAATACACCCACAAGATCTTCGAATGGGCCGATGGCGACGCGCCCAACATGATTCTGGACGACGGCGGCGACGCCACGCTGCTGGTCCATCTCGGCATGCAGGCCGAAAAGGACGAGAAGGTGCTGGCCAAGCCGACCAGCGAAGAGGAAGAGGTTCTGTTCGCGGCGATCAAGCAGCGCCTCAAATCCAAACCCGGCTGGTATTCCAAGCTGGGCGCGTCGATCAAGGGCGTGTCCGAGGAGACCACCACCGGCGTCCACCGCCTCTATCTGATGGAGACCGAGGGCCGGCTGCTCTTCCCCGCCATCAACGTGAACGACAGCGTCACCAAGTCGAAATTCGACAACCTCTATGGCTGCCGCGAAAGCCTGGTCGACGGCATCCGCCGCGCCACCGACGTGATGATGGCCGGCAAGGTCGCGGTGGTGGCCGGTTTCGGCGACGTCGGCAAGGGCTCGGCCGCGAGCCTCAGGAACGCCGGCGCGCGCGTGATGGTGACCGAGATCGATCCGATCTGCGCGCTGCAGGCGGCCATGGAAGGCTATCAGGTCGTGACCATGGATGAGGTCGCGTCCGCGGCCGACATCTTCGTCACCGCCACCGGCAACGTCGACGTCATCACCATCGATCACATGCGCAAGATGAAAGACCGCGCCATCGTCTGCAACATCGGCCACTTCGACAATGAAATTCAGGTGGCGGCGCTGAAGAATCTCAAATGGCACAACGTCAAGCCGCAGGTCGACGAGGTCGAATTCGCCGACGGCAAGCGGATCCTGCTGCTGGCCGAAGGGCGGCTGGTGAATCTCGGCTGCGCCATGGGCCATCCGAGCTTCGTCATGAGCGCCTCCTTCACCAACCAGACGCTGGCGCAGATCGAGCTGTGGACCAACCAGGGTAAATACAAGAAGAAGGTCTACACCCTGCCGAAGCACCTCGACGAGAAGGTGGCGGCGCTGCACTTGACCAAGGTGGGCGCGCATCTGACCAAGCTCACGCCCAAGCAGTCCGAATATCTCGGCGTCAAGGATTCCGGGCCGTTCAAGGCCGACACCTACCGGTATTGATCGGCTTCGCCGATCGGGCTGATACCGATCGGCCGCGCCGACCGGCGCCGCATGTTGCGGCGCAATAATGCCTTGATCCAGCTCACAGGGCCCGCCGCCGAGCGCGTGCTATAGTCTTCCAGCGTTTTTTCGATCCGGCAGGTGGGGGGAAGTATGCGTTTCCGCACCGAGATCGCCGCCGCTCTCGCCGCCAAGACGCTGGCGCTCGTGCTCCTCTATGCGCTGTTCTTTTCCCCCGCCCACAACCCGCCGATAACCTCCGACGCGGTCGCCGCGCATTTCGCCGGAGAGTCGCGATGATCGATCCGCACGCCGTCGACCTGTCGCGCCTGCAATTCGGCCTCACCGCCCTTTATCACTTCCTGTTCGTGCCGCTGACGCTCGGCCTTTCCGTGTTGCTCGCCATCATGGAGAGCGTCTACGTCATGACCGGCCGCGCCATCTGGCGCTCCATGACGCGTTATTGGGGCCTGTTGTTCGGCATCAATTTCGCCATGGGCGTGGCCACCGGCATCACCATGGAATTCCAGTTCGGCACCAACTGGGCCTATTACTCCCACTATGTCGGCGACATCTTCGGCGCGCCGCTGGCGCTCGAAGGGCTGACGGCGTTCTTTCTCGAGGCCACGTTCGTGGGCTTGTTCTTCTTCGGCTGGGACCGTCTGTCGCGGGTAAGCCACCTCGCCGTGACTTGTCTCCTGGCGCTCGGCACCAATCTCTCGGCGCTGTGGATCCTGGTGGCCAATGGCTGGATGCAGCATCCGGTGGGGGCATCTTTCAATCCGCAATCCATGCGGATGGAGCTGACCTCGTTCTACGACGTGTTCTTCAACCCGGTGGCGCAGGACAAATTCGTCCACACCGTGAGCGCGGGCTACGTCACCGGATCCATGTTCGTGCTGTCGGTGAGCGCCTGGTTCCTGCTCCGGGGCCGCAACCGCGCCTTCGCCAAGCGTTCGATGACGGTGGCGGCCAGCTTTGGCCTGGCTTCGGCGCTTTCGGTCGTGGTGCTCGGCGACGAAAGCGGCTACACCGCCTCGGCCAACCAGAAGATGAAGATCGCGGCCATCGAGGCGATGTGGCAGACCGAACCGCCGCCGGCCAGCTTCACAATCTTCGGCTTCCCCGATCTCCAGGCGCGCCGGACGGATTACGCGATCCGTGTTCCCTGGCTCATGGGCCTGATCGCCACGCGTTCCATCGACCAGCCGGTGCCGGGAATCGAAAACCTGGTCGCCGACAACGCCCAGCGCATCCAAAGCGGTCTATTGGCGTATAGCGCGGTCGACCAGCTGCGATCCCGGCCGGCCGATGCCGGCGCGCAGGCCCAGCTCAATGCCCATGCCGGCGATCTCGGTTACGCCCTGCTGCTGAAGCGCTACACCGACAAGGTGATCGACGCGACCCCGGCCCAGATCCAGCAGGCGGCATGGGATACCGTGCCCGGCGTGCTGCCGCTGTTCTGGGCCTTCCGCTTCATGGTGGGATTGGGATTCTATTTCATCGCCTTGTTCGCGCTGTCCTTCTGGCTCTCGGCCAAGCGGCGGCTCGACACTTATCCCGCCTATCTGCATGTGGTTCTGTGGTCGTTGCCGCTCCCTTGGCTGGCGGCGGAATTGGGCTGGTTCGTCGCCGAATACGGCCGCCAGCCCTGGACCATCGACGGCGTGCTGCCGACTTACCTGTCGGTTTCTTCGATCTCCTCCGGCAGCGTCGCCGCCAGCCTGACGGGATTCGTGCTGTTCTACAGCGCGCTCGCAATCATCGAGATTTATCTGATGGTCAAGTACATCCGCCTCGGGCCCGAGGGCTCGGGCGAGAACGGGTGAGGGGGCGGCCGTGCTGCAATTTCTCGATTACGAGACCCTGCGCGTTATCTGGTGGCTGCTGCTGGGCGTATTGCTGATGGGCTTCGCGGCGATGGACGGGTTCGATCTCGGCGTCGGCATGTGGCTGCCTTTTCTCGCCAAGACCGATTCCGAACGGCGCATGATCATCAACTCCGTCGGCCCGGTCTGGGAAGGCAATCAGGTCTGGCTCATCCTCGGCGCAGGAGCCATCTTCGCCGCCTGGCCGCCGGTCTATGCGGTGGCGTTTTCGGCCTTCTATCCGGCCATGTTCCTGGTGCTGTGCGCGCTGATCCTGCGTCCGGTCGGCTTCAAGTATCGCAGCAAGCTCGAAAATCCGCGCTGGCGCGAGGCCTGGGACTGGCTGCTGTTCGTCGGCGGGTTGGTGCCGGCATTGGTCTTCGGCGTGGCGGTGGGCAACGCGCTGCTGGGCGCGCCCTTCCGCTTCGACGGCGATCTGCGCATGAGCTACGAAGGCAGTCTCCTCGGCCTGTTCCAGCCCTTCGCCGTGCTGGCCGGGCTTGTCTCGGTTGCCATGTTGGCGATGCATGGCGCGGCCTATCTCGCCGCCAAGGCGGGGGCGCCGGTGGCGGCGCGCGCCCGTCGCGCCGCATCGCTGGCGGCGTGGGTGTTCATCGTGCTGTTCGCCATCGGCGGGCTCTGGACGGTCAATCTCGCCGGCTATCGCATCGTCGGGAGGCTGGCGCATGACGTCGCCTCCAATCCGCTGCACAAGCAGGTTGTGCGCCAGGCCGGGGCTTGGCTCGCGAATTATTCGGCGATGCCCTGGACCATGATCGCGCCGGCGCTGGGTTTCATAGGCGCGGCGCTCATGGTGCTGGCGCTGCGGACGCGCCACGACAAATTGGCCTTCATCGCAAGCGGCGCGGCGGTCAAGGGCGTCGTGGCGACGGCGGGGCTGAGCATGTTTCCCTTCATCCTGCCGTCCTCGCTCGACCCGTCCATGAGCCTCACCGTGTGGGACGCGTCTTCGAGCCGCGCGACCTTGGCTCTCATGCTGGTGGCGGTGGTGCTGATCCTGCCGGCCGTGCTGGCCTATACCGCCTTCGTCTATCGCGTGTTGCGCGGCCGCGTGACGCCGGGTCGGGTCGAAGCCGACCCGCACAGCTACTGAGGAGACCGGACGATGTGGTATTTCAGCTGGATCCTGGGCCTGGGCGTGGCTTGCGCCTTCGCGATCCTCAACGCCATGTGGCTCGAGATTCGCGACGACGATTCCCGCCGCGGCTAGGAAATAAAAAAATCGGCCGGCCCGGCGCGCGGAAGGCTTGCTATTGCCGCGCGCTTATTGCCCTAATTTCTCCCGATGTCATCGATTTCCGCCATGCCGTCCGAAACCTCGGCGCCGTCCGACAGCAAGCTCGTGATCCCTTATGGCGTGTCGGCGCTGTCCGGTGCGGTCGGAGAGAACCCGCCTACGGTCGCGATCGGCCGCGCCCAGCGCATGCCGCTCCGGCTGTGGCACGGGCCCTATCCCTTCGCCGAGCCGCCTGATCTCACCCGCCTCAAGGGCACGGCCGAGCGGCTGGCTTTTCTCAAGGAGCATCTGAAATCGCTGTGCGGGCTTTGGGCCAGGCCGCCGCTCGATTTCCTCGACGCCTATTTCCGCTGGATCGAATCCACGCTGGAGGGAAGCAAGACCGAGCTGGAAGCCAGGGGCGGCGGGTTGTTCCAGCCGCGCGACTGGAGCTTCGCCGCCTTCCGGCCCTTGCCGCTGGCGCATCTCCCGGTTGCCGCGGACAAGAGCGTACGAACCGATTTCGCCTTCTGGACCGGCGACCGGCTTGCCGCAATCGAGCTGGTCGGCGAATCGACGCCGCGGCGCCAGCGCCGCGAGGAGCTCGATGCCCTGCGGCAGGCGGGCGTCGCAGTGATCGAAATTCCGGTCGCAGCGCTCGCCAACGGCGATCCCGCCGCGCTGCTGCCCGCGTCTTACACGCGTTTCTGGGAAGGCGTCGAATTGCCCAAAAGCCCGTTCGGACCGGCGGCGCTGGCCGAGATTCAGCCCGCCCCCGCGCCGCAAGGCGCGGAAATCACGGGGCCCGCTTAGAGATCGGCTTCCAGCACGTAAAGCCCGCCGGTGAAGCGGTCGGCGGCATAGACGATCTCGTTCTCGTCGACATAGACGTCGTTGATCTGGATCGCGCCCGAGGGATTGCCCTTCGGCGCTTCGGGGACGAAATACGCCACTTCCTTGGGCTGGAACGGATCGCTGATGTCGTGCACGCGCACGCCGCCGTTGAAATATGTCCCAAAGATCAGCGTATCGGAGCGGAATGCCGGGCCGGGGCGGTTTTCGTGCATGTTGTGCGCGCCATAACGGCCGCCGTAACGCTGTTGCTCCACTGGCGGCAGCGGCAAGGTCGCGATCGGCACCAGATTGTCCTCGCACCGCATGTCCAATATCCACACCAGTTTGGGCCAGTCGGCGCCCTTGTCGCGCACGCATTCGTCGCTGACGATCAGCAGCCCGCGGTCGAACAGCGGCATCGCGGTATGGGTGAAGCCGGGAAAGGGCGGGTGCGGATTCCAATGCCCGACCGGCTTGGGCTTGGACATGTCGGAGATGTCGAGGATCCAGGCGCCGCCGTCGATGCAGCCGAGATAGGCGCGGTCGGGCCGGGCGGGATAGACGTTGGTGTTGTGGGGCCGCATGCCGGAATCGAATTTGGGGTGGCGCGGCGGCGGCGGATCGTTGTCGCCCTGGCGCGTGCCGGGAATCCACCAGCGGCCGACATCGCGCGGCTTGGCCGGGTCCTTGACGTCGATGACGCGGTAGAACTGGTCGTCGAGCGGATTGACCGGGGTGAAATCGGCGGCACCGCCGGAAAAGTGGATGTATTGCCCGTCGACGAACCAGAGCTGGTGCACGCCGCGCGAATGCGGGCCGGAGCAATCGAACATTGAGATCGATTTGGGGGTCTCCGGCTTCGAGATGTCGAACAGCTCGATCCCGGCGGGGTTCAGGCCCGGTTTCGCCGTCTGATAGGCGACCGCCAAAATGTCGCCGCAGACCTCGAGCGAGTTGGAGCGCACCTGCTTGTGCGGCAGATCGGTCTGCACGATCACCTTCGGGCTCTTGGGGTTGGTCACGTCGACGCCGGTGAAGTTCTTGGGCGCCGATTCATGCGCCAGCCACAGGATGCGCCGCCCGCCCTTGGCGAGTTGGAGGCTCATGCCCTCGCCGATGCCGCCGAAGCCGGCGAGTTCGTCGTGGGCGAGAAGCTTCATGTTGAGGGCATGGTCGGTCATGGCGTTCCCGCATTCGTTTTGTTTGTGGCGCGCCTTTGTTAGCGGTTCGGTCGCGAAGCCGCAAGCGCCTGTTTTCAGGTCGATTTTGGTTTACGGCGCGAATATCGAGGCGTAATTTTCCATGTCGAATTGAATCCTTCCCCGGTCATGGAGGGCTGAACGATGGCAGGCATCGTTCTTCTCGACTTGTTGGGGGGTGTCGCGCTGCTGCTCTGGGGACTGCACATGGTCCAGAGCGGCGTGGTCCGCGCTTTCGGATCTGATCTGCGGCGTTTCCTCGGCATCGCGCTCAAGAATCGTTTTAGCGCCTTCTTGATGGGACTGGGCGCGACCGCGATTCTGCAAAGCAGCACGGCGACGGCGCTGATGATCGGCTCCTTCGCCGCGCGCGGCATGGTCGCGCTGGTGCCGGCCCTGGCGCTGATGCTCGGCGCCAATGTCGG